>NZ_JBQEQC010000008.1:0-278002 GCF_052044195.1 Variovorax sp. 22077 | reverse complement strand
CCACCTCAGCACCTGTCAAAGGCAGCGTCAAGAAGGAGGTTGCCTTATGAGCGCCCACACCCTGCTGAACATCGACGGCCGCCTGGTCCGCGTGAGGGCCGGCAGCTCGGTCGCCGCCGCGCTGCGCGTGGCCGGCGGCACGGGCGTGGCGCGCACCTCCGTCGACGGCCAGCCGCGCGCGCCCTTCTGCGGCATGGGCGTGTGCCAGGAATGCCGCGTGCTCGTCGACGGGCGGCGCAGGCTCGCCTGCCAGACGATATGCGTCGAGGGCATGCGCGTGGAGACTGCGGAATGAGCGGCGTCGTGCCCGAGCATTGCGACGTGTTGATCGTCGGCGCCGGCCCGGCCGGCATGGCGGCGGCAGTGGCGGCTGCGCGCAGCGGCGCATCGATCGCCGTGATCGACGACAACCCCGCGCCCGGCGGACAGATCTGGCGCGACGGCCCCGGCGCGAAGCTGCCGCCGGCCGCGCGCAAGTGGCGCGAGGCGCTCGAACGCCACGCCAACATCCGCGTGCGCAGCGGCACACGCGTCGTCGCTGCGCCCTCGCCCGGCGAACTGCTGCTCGAAGACGCCGACGGTGCCGTGCGCATGCGGTGGGGCAGGCTCATCCTGTGCACAGGCGCGCGCGAACTGCTGCTGCCCTTCCCGGGCTGGACGCTGCCCGGTGTGACCGGCGCGGGCGGGCTGCAGGCGCTCGTCAAGGCCGGCCTGCCGGTCGAGGGCGAGCGCATCGTCGTCGCGGGCAGCGGACCGCTGCTGCTTGCCGCCGCGGCCACTGCGCGTTCGGCGGGCGCCAAGGTGCTGCGCATCGCCGAGCAGGCTTCGTTCGCCGCGGTCGCGCGCTTCGGCGCCAGCCTCGCGCGCTGGCCCGGCAAGGCGGCGCAGGCCGTCGCGCTGGCCGACCCCTGCTATCGCACCTCGTCGCACGTCGTCTCGGCGGGTGGCGCCGTGCAGGTCGAGTCGGTGCGCCTGCGCCAGGGCAACGGCCAGGAGGTGGAGATCGCCTGCGACCGCATCGCCTGCGGCTTCGGCCTGGTGCCCAACACGCAGCTCGGCCGCATGCTCGGCTGCGCGCTGGCTTCGGACGGCTTCGGCGCGCGGGGCCTGCAGGTCGATGCGCGGCAGGCCACCAGCGTGCCGGGCATCTACGCGGCGGGCGAGTGCACCGGTTTCGGCGGCAGCGAGCGCGCGCTGGCGCAGGGCAGCATCGCCGGCCATGCAGCGGTGGGCGACGAGCGCGCGGCCACCGCGCACGAGGGCGAGCGCGCGCGCTGGGATGCCTTCGCGGCGCAGCTGCACCGCGGCTTCGCGCTGCATGCCGCCATCCGGGCGCTGCCACGGCCCGACACCCTCGTGTGCCGATGCGAGGACGTGCCCTTCTCCGCGCTGCAGGACTGCAGCGGCTGGACCGACGCCAAGCTGCACCGCCGCTGCGGCATGGGCGCCTGCCAGGGGCGCGTGTGCGGCGATGCAGCGCAGTTCCTCTTCGGATGGACGCCGCCCGCGCCGCGCCCGCCGCTGTCGCCGGTGCGCATCGCGACGCTCGCGGGACTCGCCGAGATCGAGTCCACGGGCGCGGACGCCCGACAATGACGGCGCCGCCGCATCCGCAGAACGAGACCATGGCCTCCCCGAAGACAGCACCGAAGAAGAAAGAAGCAGAGACAGCCCCCGTGGCCGCCGCCCGCGCGCGGCCCAAGCGCCGTGCCGCCGACGAGGCCTACGACGCCATCGAGACGCTGCTGTCCACCATGCAGCTGCAGCCCGGCAGCCAGATCGTCGAGGCCGAACTCGCCGAGCGCACGGGGCTGGGCCGCACGCCGGTGCGCGAGGCGCTGATGCGCATGGTGTCCATCGGGCTGATCGTGCAGCAGCCGCGCCGCGGGCTGCTGGTGTCGACCATCGACCTGGCCGACCACCTCGACGTGATCCAGACGCGGCGCGTGCTCGAGGTGCTGATCGCCGCCTGCTCGGCGCGCCGCGCCACCGCGCAGCAGCGCCAGGAGATCGTGCGCTGCGCCGAGATGATGGTCGAGGCCGCGAGCCGCGGCGACCTCAACGACTACATGCAGGCCGACCGCGCGCTGGACCTCGTCAACCACCGGGCGAGCCACAACGACTCGGCGGTGCGCGCGGTGATCCCGCCCATCGTCCAGTGCCGGCGCTTCTGGTACGCCTACCAGCACGAAGGCGAGATCGTCGAGGGCGCGAACGCCCACCTGCAGCTGGCGCGGGGCATCGCGACCGGCGACGAGGCGGCCGCCACAGCGGGCGCCAACCGGCTGATGGACTATCTCGAAGTCTTCGCACGCAAGATCATCGACAACTAGGCCGAAGGGCTTCGCTTTCCGCACTGGCACCCCGGGCAACTCCGCGTGCCTGCGCCCGTCTCGCGGCGCATACTGGCCCGCATGGCCGTCGCACCCCGCGCCCAACCCGAGGACTTCTTCACCGCCGACGAGTGGGGCTCGCTCACCGCGCGCTCGTCGTGGAAGGGCCTCTGGCTGGTGCTGCACTGCTGGGGCGTGATCGGCGCGGCGATGCTCGCGGGCATCATGTGGCCGTGGGCCGTTCCGCTGGTCGTGCCGATCGTCGGCGCGCGGCAGCTGGGCCTTTTCATCCTCATGCACGACGCCGCGCACGCGGCGCTGCACCGCAACCGCAAGATCAACGACTGGGTGGGCCACTGGCTGTGCTCGTCGACGCTGCGCGACTACCGGCCCTATCACCTTCAGCACCATCGCTTCGTGCAGCAGACCGAAGACCCGGACCTCGTGCTGTCGGCGCCCTTCCCCATCACGCGCGCCTCGATGTGGCGCAAGGTGGTGCGCGACCTGAGCGGGCAGACCTTCTACAAGCAGCGCTTCGGGCACATCGCCGAAGGCATCCGCAAGAGGGCGCCCGGCGAATCGGCGCTGCAGGTTTTCGGCCGCGAGCTCGCGAAGGACCGGCGATTCCTCGTTGCCAACGGGCTGGGCTTGCTCGCCTTTGCGCTCGCCGGCTACGGGTGGGCGTGGCTTGCGATGTGGCTGCTGCCGATGGCGACTTGGCTGCCTCTGGTGAGCCGCGTGCGCAACATCGCCGAGCATGCGCTGGTCGCGCAGAACGAGCCCGATCCGCTGCGGCAGGCGCGCACCACGCATGCCGGCTGGCTGGAACGTGCGCTGGTGGCGCCCTACTGGGTCAACTACCACTGCGAGCACCACATGTTCACGAGCCTGCCCTGCTGGGCGCTGCCGAAGGCGCACCGCCTGCTGCAGCGGCAGGGCGCCATCGCGCGCATGGAAGTGCAGCCGGGCTACCTGAGCCTGCTCGGGCGGGCCACGGCCGCAGCCTAGCCTTCCCTCAGCGCGCGCCCGCCGGCGCGGTGCACACCTTCGGCGCCTGCGCGCCGCGCTGCGCATGCTGGCTCAGCCAGATGCTCGCGATCACGACGAGGATGCCCAGCACCTGCCAGGTCGAAAGCGCCTGGCCGAGCAGCGCCCAGCCGAGGATCACCGCCGTCACCGGGCTCAGAAAGGCCAGCGGCGCGACGGTCGATGGCTCCAGGCGGGCCACGCCGCGGAACCACACGATGTAGGTCAGCGCGGCGCCCACCAGGCCCAGCCAGCCGAAGCCGATCCAGTTGTGCAGCGTGAGTGCAGGCAGCGGCGGCTCCAGCAGCAGCGCCACGGGCAGCAGCAGCAGGCCGCCCGCGGTGAGCTGCCAGGCGGTGAAGGTCAGCGCCGACACCGGCGGCTGCCAGCGCCGGCTCAGCACCGTGCCGAAGGCCATCGACACCGCGGCAGCGATGGCGGCCGCGATGCCCAGCGCATCGAGCGCCGCGTTCGGCGTCAGCACCAGCAGCGCCACCCCGCCGATGCCGACCACCGCCGCCACCACCGACAGCGCGCGCACCGGCGAGCCCAGGAAGACGCTGGCCAGGAACACCACGAAGAGCGGCTGCACCGAGGTGATGGTGGCCGCCACTCCGCCCGGCAGCCGGTAGGCCGCGAGGAACAGCATCGCCCACAGCACCGAGAAGTTCAGCGCGCCGAGCAGCAGGATGCGGCCCCACCACGCGCGCTCGGGCAGCTGACGCACGATCGCCAGCAGCAGCAGGCCCGCGGGCAACGCGCGCAGCAGCGCCACCGTCAGCGGGTAGTTCGCAGGCAGCAGCTCGGTCGTGACGATGTAGGTGCTGCCCCAGACGGCGGGCGCCGTGGCGGTCAGGAGGATGTCGGTGGTGCGGCTGGTCATGCCTCGAATCTAGTGAGTTGACCGGTAGTTGTGAATGTTCGAATAATGAATTGATTCTTTACCGTCAGTCGTCAATCAGGCATGGACCACCTCACCGCCCTCAGAGTCTTCCGCACCGCCGCCGCCACTGGCAGCTTCGCCGGCGCCGCGCGGCAGATGGGGCTCTCGCCCGCGGCGGTGAGCAAGAACATCGCCGAGCTGGAAGCGCACCTGAAGGTGCGGCTCATCAACCGCACCACGCGGCAGATGAGCCTGACGGAGGCCGGCGCGACGTACCACGAGCGGCTCTCGCGCATCCTCGACGAGCTCGCCGAGGCCGATGCCGCGCTCGCGCCCATGGGCAGCAGCCCCGGCGGCGTGCTGCGCGTGAGTGCGCCCCTGACCCTGGCGCTCACGCTGCTGTCGCCGGCCATCCCGGAGTTCATGGGCCGGCATCCGAACCTGCGGCTGGAGCTGAACCTGCAGGACGCCCGCGTCGACATCATCGGCGAGGGCTACGACCTCGCCATCCGCGGCAGCGACCGGCTCGAGGATTCGAGCCTGGTCGCGCGCGAGCTCATGACCATGGACCACGTGCTGTGCGCCGCCCCCGCCTACCTCGACGCCGCCGGCCGGCCGGGGCAGCCCGCCGACCTGAAGAGCCACGAGTGCGTGCAGTTCACGCTCTCGGGCCACGCCAACAAGTGGACCTTCACGCGCGCCGGCCGCAGCGTGGCGGTGCCGATCGACGGACGCTACAAGGTCGGCTCCAGCATCGCCGTGCGCGACGCGCTGCTCGCGGGCTTCGGCCTGAGCCTGATCCCGCGCATCTACGTGGAGAAAGAGCTGGCCTCCGGCCGGCTGGAGGCGGTGCTGCAGGAATGGGAGGCCGACCGCACGCCGGTGTACGCGGTGTACCCCTCGCGTCACCTCGCGGCCAAGACGCGCGCCTTCGTCGACTTCCTGGTGGAGCGGTTCTCCGGCCGCTGACCGTTCAGCAGCCTGCCGAGGGGCGTGCGGCGCACCAGCAGCTGGTAGCTCGCGAGCGCGGCCAGCGAGGTCGCCGCGATGTTCAGCCCCATCTTCGCGACCGCGCCCAGCGGCACGTCGAACAACAGGATGCCGAAGCCCACGGTGCCCAGCATGTGCACCAGGTACACCCAGTACGAGCTTTGTGACAGGTAGTCGAGCACCGCGTTGCGGCGCGGCAGGTAGCGCAGGAAGCCGCCGATCAGCGCCATGCTCCAGAGCCACGCGGTCGCGCTGTAGGCGTAGGCGATCCAGAACTCGGGATGCGGCACACGATGCAGGCTGCCGCCGCGCGTGGCACCCAGCAGCAGCACCGTCGCGACCAGGAAGGCGAAGCCGGCCGCCGCATGGCCCTTGCAGCGTGCCGAGAAGACTGCGAGCAGCTGTTCCTGCCGGCCATGAACGTACCAGCCGGCCGCGAAGAAGAGGCCGCTGCGCATCCACTCGGCCGCAGGCGGCAGGAAGGAGCCGGTTTCCTGGAGCAGGCCCGACGGATAGGCCATGCCCACGAGGGCCAGCGGCAGCGCCAGCACCGCGAAGCCCCAGCGCCGCGACAGCAGTTGCGTGAAGCCCCGTGACAGTGCCTCGCGCAGCCGTGCCGGCACGAAGCGCCGGACCCGCATGCCGGCCCAGGCCAGCACGCTGAGCCAGAACAGCTGGTACAGGAACCACAGGTGCATGGTGTTGAAGGGCGAGCCGCCGGCCTGCCGCGGGGGTGCCAGCGCGACGTCGATGCCCGGCACGCCGCGCACCGTCAGGTGGATGTAGACCATCGCCAGCACCGTGGTCGCCGCGAACAGCGGCGGCCAGAAGATCGCGAAGGGCAGCGCGAGCCGCAGGCAGCGGTTCCTCAGCATGCCGTTCGCGCCGCGCCGCTCGGCCAGCAGCGCCACGAAGAAGCCGGCCAGCACGAAGAACACCGGCATGCGGAAGCTGTGGATGAACAGCAGCAGCAGGTCGGCCACCGGCGACGTCTTCGGGTCGCGCCAGGGCAGCGGCGAGTCGACGGTGAGGTGGTTGATCGCCACGTGCAGCACGATGCCGAGCCACATCATGAGGGCGCGGAGGTTGTCGAGCGCGTGGAGCCGCTCGAGCGGCTGCGGATGTGGCGGCAGTGGAGTGTGTGCGTTGTTCATGAGGCCACTGTCGGGCCTCACGCAACGTCAGGGTCAAGCGCTGCGCGGGGCCGTCGCGGGGTTCATCGCACGCAGCAGGTAGTCACGCACCGCAGGCGTGGTGACGGCGGTGGCCTGCAGCACCGGCTCGGCGGCCATCGCCTGCATCAGCCGGGCGCCGATGCCGGGGTCGTGGTCGGTGAAGGCGTCGAACAGGCGCACCCATTCGCGCGCGATGGCCCGCACGGCCTCGTCTTCGGGCGGAACGCCGCGCGCCTGCAGGGCAGCGAGTTCGGCCGCGAGCCTGCGCCATTCGTCTTCGGGCGGCGGGCCCAGCCGTGCGAAGTCGTCGGTGCGCATGTGGCGCAAGAGCGCGGCCATGCGGATGCCGATGGCCTCGCCGATGTAGTCGACCAGCTCGGCGGACGGCCCGTCGTCGCGGCGCGCCACGGGTTCGCGGCGGTACATCTCGCCCCAGCGCGTGACGAGGTCGTAGTTGCCGTCCATCCACTGGCCCATCAGCGTCATCCAGCGCGCGGCCAGCGGCTGCACCTCCAGCGAACCGGCCGGCACGCCCCGCGCCATGAGCGCGGCCACCTCGGCCACCAGCGGCGGCCAGCGGTCGGCCACCTGCTTCCAGTTGGCCATGAGCGACCTGATCTCGGCGGGGCTGAAGTAGCGGCCGTAGGTGGTCATCTGCTCGAGCGTAGCGAGCCAGTCCTTCATGTCGGGCTGGGCGCCTTCGGCCAGGCGCTGCTCGAGCAGGCCGAGCCGCTCGCGCAGCGCGGTGGCCTGCGCGATCTGCTGGTCGAGCGATTCGATCTGCCGCGCGATGATCGCGGGCATCGAGCCGCCTTCCGCGTCGAGCACCGCGCCGATCTCGGCCAGCGGCAGGCCCAGCAGCCGCAGCGCCTGGATGGCGTGCAGGCGGGCGATGTCAGCCGCGTCGTAGAGGCGGTAGCCGGCCTCCGACCGCGCCGAGGGCGCCAGCAGGCCGATGGCGTCGTAGTGGTGCAGCGTGCGCACCGTGAGGCCGGTGTGCCGGGCGAGTTCTCCGACCTTGAGCAGCACGGGTTGTCGCTCCTGCGGGGACTCAGCCGGCTTCGGAACCGGGCTCGGGCTCGGGCAGTTCCGGATCCTCCCAGCCGAGCAGTTCGGCCAGCCGCCGCACCACCCACGTGGCCTCGGCCGGCGACACGCCCGATTCGGGCGCGGCCAGTCCGGCGTGGATGCGGCGCAGGATCTCGCTTTCGACCGGCACCTCGGTGTGGTGCTGGATCTGCGCGTGGCCCACGAGATGGCTGGCGAGGTCCTCGCAGATCTCGTAGCGCTCGCGCACCACGCCGATGGGCTCGCTCAGGCGCTGGCGCGCGTCGCTGTAGACGGCGAAGAACGAGGGCGGGATGAGGATCTGGTTGTCTTCGGACATCGCGGGCCTGGGGAAAGTCTGGTGGCAGCGGCGGCCCCAATGACAAAACGCGCCCTGGGGCGCGTTCGTCGTGGCTCCTTCGGTGCTCTTTCAGGAAGCGTGGGGAGCCGGCGGGGGCAGAAGCCGGATCAGCCGCCCTTCTTGGCGCGCTTGCCGGGGTTCTTCTTGCTGCGCGTGGCGGTGCCGCGTTCGAGGCTGACCTTCTGGCCGCCACCGGAGCGCGGCGCGGTGTAGCCGGGCAGCGGCGTCGGCTTCGGGGTGGCAACGCGTTCGGCTTCGGTACGGAATGTCTTGGGCATGAAAAGCTCGGGTAAAAGTGAATGTTCGAACCTGCAATTAGGCCACATCGGGAATTTCACATGCCAATAACCGCAACGGCCGGTGGTGTCGGGCGCGCGCGTTTCGTTTCGGGCTCGCTGATGCGCCACGTCTGCGTGATGGCCGGCACAGGGGCCATCGGGCTGATCGCGGTGTTCGCGGTCGACCTCATCAACCTGTTCTACATCTCGCTGCTGGGCGAGAAGGAGATCGCCGCGGCCATCGGCTTCGCGGGCGTGGTGGGTTTCTTCCATGCGTCGCTGTGCATCGGGCTGACGATCGGCATCGCGGCGGTGGTGTCGCGCACCGTGGGCGCGGGGCGCGCCGAGGATGCGCGCCGCATCGCCACGTCGAGCCTCGTGCTGATGACGGCGCTGGCCGTGGTGGCGGGCACGGGCACCGCGTTCTTCCTGCATCCGGCGCTGCACGCGCTCGGCGCACAGGGCGAGACGGCGCGGCTCGCGCACCGCTATCTATCGGTGACGGTGCACACGCTGCCGCTGCTGGGCATCGGCATGGCGACCTCGGCGCTGCTGCGCTCCATCGGCGATGCGCGCCGCTCGATGACGGTGACGCTCGGCGGCGCCTTCGTGACGGCTGTGCTCGATCCGATCCTGATCTTCGGCTTCGGCCTGGGGCTCGACGGCGCGGCCATCAGCGCGGTGGTCTCGCGCATCGTGCTCGCGGCCATCGGCCTGCACGGCGTGATCGTGCGGCACCGCATGCTCGGGCGCTTCGAGCCGCACAAGCTTGCCGACGATGCGCGCGCGCTCGGCACGGTGGCGGCTCCGGCGGTGCTGACGAATCTTGCGACGCCGGTAGGCGCGGCCTTCGTCACGCATTCGGTCGCGCAGTTCGGGCCCTCGGCGGTGGCGGGCGCCGCCACCATCGACCGGCTGACGCCTGTGGCCTTCGGGCTGGTCTATGCGCTCAGCGGCGCGGTCGGGCCGATCCTTGCGCAGAACCTGGGTGCGGGGCAGTTCCGCCGCGTACAGGAGGGCCTGCGCGACAGCCTGCTCTTCATGGTGGTGTCGGTGGCCGCGGCGTGGCTGGTGCTGGGGCTCGGGCAGGGCGTGATCATCCGGGCGTTCTCGGCCGACGGACAGGCGGCGCAGCTGATCTCGCTCTTCTGCAGCTGGCTGGCCGCGAGCTTCTTCTTCGCGGGCGGGCTGTTCGTGGCGAACGCCTCGTTCAACAACCTCGGGCATCCGCTGCTGTCGACGGCGTTCAACTGGGGGCGCGCCACGCTGGGCACGATTCCGTTCGCCTGGTGGGGCTCGCACTACGGCGCGGCCGGCGTGCTGATCGGGCAGGCGGTGGGCTCGTCGATCTTCGGCCTGCTGGCGGTGATCGTCGCGTTCCGGCTGGCCGCGAAGCTGGCGCGCCAGGAGCTGCCGGCGCCGGACGCCATACCGGCCCCGGTGCTCGACGCGCCGGTGGCGCCGACCTCGGCACATGCGGAGGCCGCAGCTTTGAGCACGCCGCAATCGGTTCCGAAGGGCGCCGCATCTTCGTGAGGGCCGCCGCGCACGGCCGCCCGAAGCGGGCCGGCCTGCCCCCGGGTAGGGGGTTGGAGAAGCGACACGAAGTGCGCGAAGCCTGGGAGCGAGTCCTAGATGAGCCGCACCCTGACCGACTTGCCCTTCACGCGGCCGGCGGAGAGCTTGCGCGCCGCCTCGGCCGCGATCGCACGGTCCACCGCCACATAGGTCGAGAACTCGTTGACGTTGATCTTGCCGACCTGCTCCTTCGCATAGCCGCATTCGCCGGTCAGCGCGCCCAGCACGTCGCCGGCGCGGATCTTCTCCTTGCGCCCGCCCACGATCTGCAGGGTGGCCATCGGCGGCTGCAGCGGCGCGCCCTTGCCCGGCGTGAGTTCGGCCAGCGGGTGCCATTCGGATTCGCGGCCCTGCAGCTGCTCGATCTTCCCGACGCTGCCCATCTCGTCCATGCTGGCCAGGTTCAGCGCCAGCCCTTCCGATGCGCCCTGCTGTCCCACGCGGCCGGTGCGGCCGACGCGGTGGATGTGCACTTCGGCATCGGGCGTCACGTCGACGTTGATCACCGCTTCGAGCTGCGCGATGTCGAGCCCGCGCGCCGCCACGTCGGTGGCCACCAGCACCGAGCAGCTGCGGTTGGCGAACTGCACCAGCACCTGGTCGCGCTCGCGCTGCTCCAGCTCGCCGAAGAGCGCCAGCGCGCTGAAGCCCTGCGCGCGCAGCACGTCGACCAGGTCGCGGCACTGCTGCTTGGTGTTGCAGAAGGCCAGCGTGCTGACGGGGCGGAAGTGGTCGAGCAGCAGGCTCACGGCGTGCAGGCGCTCGTGGTCTTCCACCTCGTACCAGCGCTGGCGGATCTTGCTGCCCTCGTGCTGCGACTGCACCGCGATCTGCTCGGGGCTCTTCATGAACTGCTCGGCGAGCTTCGCGATGCCTTCGGGATACGTGGCCGAGAACAGCAGCGTCTGGCGCTCCTTCGGGCACTGGCGCGCCACCTTCACGATGTCGTCGAAGAAGCCCATGTCGAGCATGCAGTCGGCCTCGTCGAGCACCAGGGTGTTGAGCGCTTCCAGGTCCAGGTTCCCGCGCTCGAGGTGGTCCATGATGCGCCCCGGCGTGCCCACCACGATGTGCGCACCGTGCTCCAGGCTCGCGACCTGCCCGCGCAGCGCGACGCCGCCGCAGAGCGTGACCACCTTGATGTTCTCCTCGGCGCGCGCGAGGCGGCGGATCTCGAGCGTGACCTGGTCGGCCAGCTCGCGCGTCGGGCACAGCACCAGCGACTGCACTGCGAAGCGGCGCGGATTGAGGTTGGCCAGCAGCGCCAGGGCGAAGGCGGCGGTCTTGCCGCTGCCGGTCTTGGCCTGCGCGATCAGGTCCTTGCCGAGCAGCGCGCTCGGCAGCGAGGCTGCCTGGATCGGCGTCATCTGCGTGTAGCCGAGCTGCGTGAGGTTGGCCAGCATCCGGGGCGAGAGCGCCAGCGTGGAGAAGCCGTTGTTGCCGGCCGTGGAATCAGGGGTGGTCATGGTTCTAAGGCCGACAGACGCGCGAATGACAAAGGCCTTGCGGCGCCCCTGGGGAGCGTCGCAAGGCCTTGGGTCGGTGGCGTATCAGCGGCGGGGTGAGTTGTTGCCGGAACCGCCGGAGCCGGAGTTCGTCGGCGGGGGGCCGCGGCGCTCCAGGTGGCGGAAGGTGATGCGGCCCTTGGTCAGGTCGTAGGGCGAGAGCTCGAGCGAGACCTTGTCGCCGGCCAGGATGCGGATGTGGTGCTTGCGCATCTTGCCGCCGCTGTAGGCGATCAGCTGATGGCCGTTGTCCAGCGTGACGCGGTAGCGCGAGTCCGGCAGGACTTCGGTCACCGCGCCGTTCATTTCGATCAGTTCTTCCTTTGGCATCTGTGCTTACCTCTGAATCGTTCGTTCGATGTGTGTTGGAGATTGAATTGGTGTGATTGTTTCAGCCCGCGAACGGGAGCGCGAGACGGACGCGCGATTCGCTTCAACAGGAACGACGGCAGTGGTGGCCATCATGGGCGCCGGTCGGGCACTCCAACACACTGTGAACGCCGGCGTGCCGAGCGGGAGGCCGGAGAATCCGGAAAGCAGCGCAGCTCGCAGGCGGGATTGACGAAATTCTTCGTCGTGGTATCGAAACGAACCCGACATTATAGCTTGCGGGGCATGACAGTTGCTTGTCTTGAAGCAATGCTCCAAAGAAAAAGGCCCCGAAGGGCCGTGGTGCATGCGTTATTTGCTATCAAAAACATAGCTTCGCCGAAGCGGATCCGGGCACGCGCGCCTGGCGTGCGGCACGCAGCAGCAGCATCAGGCCGGCGAGCTGGCAGGCCGCCCCCACCCAGCCCACCGTGGCGACGCCGAACAGGTCGATCGCCACCCCGCCCAGTCCCGAGCCCGCCGCGATGCCCAGGTAGATCGCCGAGGCGTTGAGCGACAGCGTCATCGGCGCGCGCTCCGGCGCGAGCCGGATCAGCCGCACCGCCTGCGCCGGCCCGAAACCCCAGCCCGCGAAGCCCCAGAGCGCCGACAGCACCACGATCGCTGGCAGCGCCAGTCCGTGCGGCAGCATCTGTGCGGCGAACGACAGCCCGCCCAGGATCAGCACCAGCATCAGCGCGAAGCCCTGCGCCATGCGGTCGGCGCCGAAGCGGTCGGTGGCCCAGCCGCCGGCCGCAGTGCCGATGGCCGCTGCCACGCCGATGGCGAAGAACACCGCGCCCGTGCCTTCAGTGCCGAAGCCCAGCGTGTGCGAGAGGAAGAGCGCGATGTAGGTGTAGAAGCTGAAACCACCCGTGGCCCAAAGCAGGCTGACCAGCAGCCCCGGCAGCACGCCCGGCTCCCGGGCCACGGCGAAGGCCGGAGTGCGCTTTTGCGCGGCAGGCGCCTGCGACAGATCGCGCGGCAGCCCCAGCGCGAGGCCCCAGGTGGCGAGCGCCGCCACCGCTGCGATCAGCAGGTAGGCCGTGCGCCAGCCGCCCCAGCCCGCGATCCATGCGCCCAGCGGCACGCCGAGCGCCACCGCCACCGTGCCGCCGCCGGTCACGATCGCCAGCGCCCGGCCGCGCAGCGCGGGCGACACCATCACCGCCGCCACCGCGCTCGCCGTCGGCAGGAACACGCCGGCCACCAGCCCCAGTGCGACGCGCGCCAGCGCCAGCTGCACGAACCCGTGCGCCATCGATGCGGCCAGCGTCAGCCCCGAGAAGGCCGCGAGGCTCACCACCAGCAGCCGCCGGCGCCCGAAGCGCGCCAGCAGCGCCGCCATCAGCGGCGAGCCGATCGCATAGCTCAGCGCGAACAGCAGCACCAGCTGCCCGGCGCGCGCGGCGCTGATCCGCAGGTCGGCTGCGAGCACCGGCAGCAGGCCTGCGACCATGAAGCTCTCGGTGCCGATGGCGAATGCGCCCAGCGCGAGCCAGCCCAGGCTTAGCGGCAGGCGTTCGGCCGGCTGCGGCGAGGAGGAGGGGGAAGAAGAAAGAGCCGGGTTGTTCATGACGATGGACTCCGTGGCGAGTGTGTTCAGTGCCTCCAGAATAGGTTTGCAACTGGCTCTTCAAAAGAACCACAATCGGCGAAGTTCATGGAGCCACTTTTCGAACTCGCCATCCGCCTGCCGCCCGCCGGCTCGCGCGACCTGCTGCGCGAGCTGCACCGCCAGCTGCGCGCAGCCATCCTCGATGGCCGCCTGCAGCCCGGCTCCCGCCTGCCCGCCACGCGGGCGCTGGCGCAGCGGCTGGGCGTTTCGCGCAACACCATGCTGGCGGCCTACGACCTGCTGCTGGGCGAGGGCTACCTGCTCGCGCGGCCGGGCGCCGGCACCTACGTGGCCGACACGCTGCCGGTGTCCCGACGGCGCCTCGTCCCCAGGAGAGCCCTGGCCTCCGGCCGCGACCCCCGCCTCGTGCCCGCGAGCGTTCCCGGCGCCGATCTCGCCCCCACCCTGCAGCCGCCGCCCGCGCGTGACGACTTCCGCGTCGGCCTGCCCGACGTGAGCCTCTTTCCCTTCGACATCTGGCGCCGCCTGAGCGACCGCGCCCTGCGCCGCATCGCGCGCCAGACCGCCGACTACGCCGACCCGCAGGGCCAGCCCGCGCTGCGCGAGGCGATCGCCGGGCATGTGTCGTTCACCCGCGCGGTCGGCTGCACCGCCGACGACATCGTGGTCACGGCCGGCGCCCAGCAGGCCTTCGGGCTGCTCGCGCGCATCCTGGTGGTGCCGGGGCGCACGGTGGTCGCGGTGGAGCAGCTTTTCTACCCCTCGCTGCGCGAGGCCATGCTGGCGGCGGGCGCGAAGGTGGTGACCGTTCCCACCGACGCCGAGGGCCTGTGCGTGGACCGCATCCCGCCCGATGCGCGCGTGGTCTGCGTGACGCCCTCGCACCAGTTCCCGACCGGCGTCGCGATGTCGCCGCAGCGCCGTGCGGCGCTGCTGGCCTTCGCGCGCGAGCGCAACGCCGTCGTCGTCGAGGACGACTACGACAGCGAATTCCGCTTCGCCGGCCGCCCGCTCGACGCCCTGCAGACGCTGGACCGCGCCGAGTCGGTCTTCTACGTCGGCACCTTCTCGAAGAGCCTCTTTCCCGCGCTGCGGCTGGGCTTCGTGGTGGCGCCGCCCTGGGCCCGCGCGGCGCTGGTGCGATCGCGCGAGCTGGCCGACTGGCACGGCCCGGTGCTCGGGCAGGAGGCGCTCGCGGCCTTCATTGCCGAAGGCCACCTGGCGCGCCACATCCGCAAGATGCGCAAGCTCTACGGCGCGCGGCGCAACGCCCTGCTCGACGCGCTGGCGCGCCACGGCGCGGGCCGGCTGGAAGTGATTCCCTCCAGCGCGGGCCTGCACCTGTCGGCCTGGCTCCACGGCGGAACGCGCGCCGACTCGGTGGTCGAGCGCGCCGCGGCGGCCGGCATCACGCTGCCGCCGCTGTCGCGCTTCGCGCTCGATCCGCTGGCGCCCGGCACGCCCAACGGGCTGGCCTTCGGCTACGGGCTGATCGGCGAAGCGCAGATCGACGGGGCGATCCGGCGGCTGGCCGGGCTGCTGTAGCTAGGGCCTGTCCACACTATGTCCGCGGCCCCGGAAATAGTGTGAACAGGCCCCTAGGCCCGGTCCAGCGGCAGCTGCGTGGTGAACTTGGTGGTCGACAGCACCACGTCGCTCGAATAGTTCTCCAGCTCCAGCGCGTCGCCCAGCTGCTCCTGCGCGAAGGCCTGGTACTCGGGCAGCGAGCGCGCGCAGATCACGAGCACGAAGTCGGTGTCGCCCGCCACGCAGTGGCATTGCAGCACCTGCGGCAGCGCGTGCACCTTGCGCTCGAAGGCCTATATCGCCTCGCGCGTGGTGCTGCGCAGCGACACGCGCGAGATCACCAGCACCGGAAAGCCCACGCGCGCCGCGTCGAGGATCGCCACCTCCTCGCGGATCACGCCCGAGCGCCGCAGCCGCTGCACGCGCTTGAGGCAGGCCGAGGGCGAGAGGTTCACGCGCTCGGCCAGCGTCTGGTTCTGCAGGCCGGCGTCGGCCTGCAGCTCGGCGAGGATGCTCTGGTCGATGCGATCGAGATCGAGGGTGCCGGTCTTCATGGTGCCGCCAGTGTGGCGCAACGCCCGTGCAATCGGATGCGCTTTGGGGCCTGCACAACGACACCGGATTCTCCCGCCGCTGGCTACGCTGCCCGCATCCCCACGAAAAGGAGCATCCGATGGCAGAAGGCGCAACCTACGACCCGGCGGCCGCCAGGCACCTCGTGCGCTACGGCATGGGCCTGAGCCCGCACGTGATCGTCAAGGCGCGCGGCGCCACGCTGTGGGACCAGCACGGCCGCGAGATCCTCGACTTCACCTCCGGCCAGATGTGCGCCACCATCGGCCACAACCATCCGCGCATCGTCGCGGCCATCGAGAAGGCCTGCGAAGGCGCGCTGCACCTCTACAGCGGCTTCGTCGGCCCGGCCGTGCCCGCGCTGGCGGGGCGGCTGGCGTCGATGCTGCCGCCGTCGCTGTCGAAGTCGCTCTTCCTTTCCACCGGCGGCGAGGCCAACGAGGCGGCGGTGCGCATGGCGCGGCTGACCACCGGCCGCTACGAGATCGTGGGCCTCAACGGCGGCTGGCACGGCGTGACCGGCGGCATCGCCTCGCTCACCTTCGCCGGCCGTCACCACGTCGACTACGGGCCGCGCAAGCCCGGCACCATGTCGATTCCGGCGCCCAACTGCTACCGATGCCCGGTGCGCCACTGCCGCGATGCCTGCGACACCACCTGCCTCGACGTCGGCTTCGACATGGTCGACGCGCAATCCAGCGGCTCGCTCGCGGCCTTCATCGCCGAGCCGGTGCTCAGCTCGGGCGGCGTGATCGTGCCGCCCAGGGGCTACTTCCCCAAGCTCAAGGAGAAGTGCCGCGAGCGCGGCATGCTGCTGATCCTCGACGAGGCGCAGACCGCCTTCGGCCGCATGGGCGCCAACTTCGCCTTCGAGCAGGCCGATGTGGTGCCCGACATCCTCACCGTGTCGAAGACGCTGGGCGGCGGCGTGGCCATCGGCGCGACGATCACCGGCGAGGCCATCGAGCAGGACTGCCACGACAAGGGCTTCGTGCACGTCACCTCGCACGTGTCCGACCCGCTGCCGGCCGAGGTCGCGCTGGCCGTGCTCGACGTGCTGGAGGAGGAAGGCCTCGCCCGCCGCGCCGCCGAGATGGGCCGGCGGCTGCGCGATGGCCTGCAGACGCTGAAGGCCCGGCACGAGGTGATCGGCGACGTGCGCGGCCACGGCCTGCTGCAGGGCGTCGAACTCGTGAAGGACCGCGAGACCCGCGAGCCCGACGCCGAGCGCGGCCGCGCCATCACCGACGCCTGCATGGCGCGCGGCCTCAGCATGAACATCGTGTCCGTCGGCGGCATGGCGGCGGTGTGGCGCATCGCGCCGCCGCTGAACGTGAGCGAGGCCGAGATCGACCGCGGCCTCGAGATACTCGACGACGCGATCCGGTCTACGTCCTAGTCTCTAGCCGATCCCCAGCATCCGCTTGTTCGTCGCCACGTCGACCCCGCCTGCCGCGAAGTCGTCGAAGGCGCGGTCTGCCACGCGGATGATGTGGTCGGCGATGAACTTCGCGCCCTCGCGCGCGCCGTCTTCGGGGTGCTTGATGCAGCACTCCCACTCAAGCACCGCCCAGCCCGGGAAGTCGTACTGCGCCATCTTCGAGAAGATGGCCTTGAAGTCCACCTGCCCGTCGCCCAGCGAGCGGAAGCGCCCTGCCCGGTTGATCCAGCTCTGGAAGCCGCCGTACACGCCCTGCTTGCCGGTCGGGTTGAACTCGGCGTCCTTGACGTGGAAGATCTTGATGCGCTCGTGGTAGTGGTCGATGTAGGCCAGGTAGTCGAGCTGCTGCAGCATGAAGTGGCTCGGGTCGTACAGCAGGCAGGCGCGCGGATGGTTGTTGACGCGCTCCAGGAACATCTCGTAGCTCACGCCGTCGTGCAGGTCTTCGCCGGGGTGGATCTCGTAGCCCACGTCGACGCCGGCCGCGTCGAAGGCGTCGAGGATGGGCCGCCAGCGGCGCGCGAGTTCGTCGAAGGCCTCCTCGATGAGGCCCGGCGGGCGCGGCGGCCATGAGTAGAGATAGGGCCAGGCCAGCGCACCCGAGAAGGTCGCGTGCGCCGTGAGCCCGAGGTTGGCCGAGGCCTTCGCCGCGAGGTGCAGCTGCTCGACGGCCCACTGCTGGCGCCGCACCGGGTCGCCGCGCACCTCGGGCGCCGCGAAGCCGTCGAAGCCCGCGTCGTAGGCCGGGTGCACCGCCACGAGCTGGCCCTGCAGGTGGGTCGAGAGCTCCGTGATCTGCAGGCCGTGGCTCGCCAGCGTGCCCTTCACCTCCTCGCAGTAGGTCTTGCTCTCGGCTGCGCGCCGAAGGTCGAAGAGGCGGGCGTCCCAGCTCGGTATCTGCACGCCCTTGTAGCCCAGGCCGGCGGCCCAGCCGGCGATGCCGTCTAGCGTGTCGAAGGGGGCGGTGTCTCCCGCGAACTGGGCCAGGAATATGGCTGGGCCCTTGATGGTTTTCATCGGCTTGTCTTCCTTGTACGTTGGGGCAGCGTTGAAAGCATACTTGGCGTGTCGTCCGACCCCGTGCGAGAGGCCAACGAGCCAAAATGGACTTTCCTTTCCGCATCCCCCGTCCGGTTCGCACTGGCGACAGTCCTGCGATGACACAACCTGTTTCCGCCCGGCTCAAGATCGGCCTGTCGGCCTGCTTCTCGCATGCCGACCCGGCGCGTTCGCTCTTCACCAACAAGACGCTGCAGTACGTCGAGCAGTCGATCGCGCACTGGCTCATGTCCGCCGGCGCCATGGTCGTGATGGTGCCCTGCCCCACCGGCGAGACCGCGCGCGGCGATACCAAGCTGTCGCACTACGCCGAGTGGCTCGACGGCGTGGTGATGCACGGCGGGGCCGACGTCTGGCCCGGCAGCTACGGCGAGGTGCCGCTGAAGGACGCCTGGATCGGCGACCGCATCCGCGACCTCTACGACCTCGCGCTGGTCGAGGCCTTCGAGCAGGCCGGCAAGCCCATCTTCGGCGTTTGCCGGGGCCTGCAGCTCATCAACGTGGCCTTCGGCGGCACGCTCTACCAGGACATCGAGGAGCAGCACGGCCACCCCCAGACGCTGAAGCACCGCGACCCGGTGACCTACGACCAGAACTTCCACGACATCGAGATCGTCGAGGGCACGCGGCTTTCCAAGCTCTATCCGAAGATTCGCTCGGCGCGCGTCAACAGCATCCACCACCAGGGCATCAAGGGGCTCGCGCCGGGCTTCGAGATCGAGGCCTGGAGCCTGCCCGACCGCGTGCCCGAGGCCATCCGCCGGCTGCCCGACCGCGGCCGCAGCTACATCGCCGCGACCCAGTGGCACCCCGAGTTCCACAAGTACGGCAGCACCGAGACGGTGGACGACACGCCCATCCTGCACGACTTCCTCTGGGCCTGCGCCACCGCCAAGGTCGCGCCCAGGACCTCGCCGCGCTCCGGTCCCGGCAAGATCCGCGACCGCGCCGCGCGCGTGCTGCGGCAGGCGCTGCTGAGAAGGCGGGGCTAGGCGGACGCGAGCCTCGCCCAGGCGCTCAGCGCCAGGCGGCGCGCAGCAGCGCTGCCGGATCGGAAGTGCCGGCACTGATGCCCGTCACCGGCCCCCAGTCGGGATCGAAGCGGCTCGACAGGAAGGCGGCCGACTCCTCGTCGCTCGCGTGCTCCAGCATCAGGCAGGCCTGCGCGGCCAGCACCAGGCGCTGGGTGAAGCGGCGGGCCTGCGGCTCCAGCTCCTGTGGCGGCAGCTGCGTCATGCGGCGCACGGACTGCAGCGCGTCGAGCACGCGGGGCTCGCCGGTGGCGACTTCCCGCAGCTGGTCGAGCACGAGATGCGCGTCGTCGGGATTGCGCGAGACGGCGCGCAGCACGTCGAGGCACATCACGTTGCCCGAGCCTTCCCAGATCGAGTTGACCGGCGCCTCGCGGAACAGCCGGCCCATCGGGCTCTCCTCGACGTAGCCGTTGCCGCCGAACACCTCCATCGCCTCGCCGGTGAAGGCCACCGCGCGCTTGCAGTTCCAGAACTTGGCCGCGGGCGTGAGCAGGCGGCGCCAGGCCGTGTCCAGCGGCGCCGCCGAGCCGAAGCGCGAGGCCAGCCCCATCGCCAGCAGCGTGGCGGCCTGCGATTCGAGCGCCATGTCGGCCAGCAGCGCGGTCATCACCGGCTGGTCGGCCAGCGCCTTGCCGAAGGCGTGGCGGTTGCGCGCGTAGTGCAGCGCCTGCGCGAAGCCCTGGCGCATGAAGCCGGCGCTGGCCAGCGCGCAGTCCAGCCGCGTCACGGTCGCCATCTCGATGATGGTCGGGATGCCCCGGCCCTCCTCGCCCACGAGCACGCCCCAGGCCTCCTTGAACTCGACCTCGCTGCTCGAGTTGGAGCGGTTGCCCACCTTGTCCTTCAGCCGCTGGATGTGCACCGCGTTCCTGCTTCCGTCGGGCCGCCAGCGCGGCGCGAAGAAGCACGAGGAGCCGTGCTCTTCGGTCTTGGCCAGCACCAGGTGGCCGTCGCACATCGGCGCCGAGAAGAACCACTTGTGACCGGTGAGGAGGAATTCGCTTCCCCATGGACCACTCCCCGCCGGCACGGCGCGCGTGGTGTTGGTGCGCACGTCGCTGCCGCCCTGCTTCTCGGTCATGCCCATGCCGACGGTGATCGAGGTCTTGCCCTCGAGCGGAATGTCGCGCGGATCGTGCTCGTTCGACGCGAGCTTGTCGCGCAGCACGGCATGCAGCGCCGCGTTGCGGCGCACGACAGGGATGCAGGCCTTGGTCATGGTGGTCGGGCAGGTGGAGCCCGACTCGATCTGGCTGTGCATGTACAGCGACGCGCCGTAGCCCACCCAGGCCGAGGGCCGTTCGTCGAAGAACGGCAGGTTGGCGATGCCGTTGCGCCGGGCGATGGCCATCATCGTGTGCCAGGCCGGATGGAAGCGCACCTGGTCGATGCGCTCGCCCGTGCGCGAGTGGGTGTGCAGCTCGGGCTCGTGGCGGTTCGCGTCCTCCGCGGCACGCAGCGTGGCCTCGGCGCCGTATTCCGCGCCCTGGCGCACCAGTTCCTCGTCGCGCCAGGCCGCGCCGCCGCGTTCCACTGCGCCGCGCAGCGCGGGGTCGCTGGTGTAGACGTTGTAGTCCTTGAGTTCGGGGACCTGGTTGTCGGGATGGATGCCGGTGGTGGTCATGCGCGTCTGTCTCCTGAGTGTTCGTTCGGGTGTCGATGGATCAGGCGCCGGGGCTGCGTTCGCGCAGCACCAGCGTCTGGGTGGCGATGCCGATCGGGCCCTGCTCGTCGAAGAGGTGGGACACGACCAGGCCCGCGCCGCCGCCGTGCACCTCCGAGGCCGAGCGCAGGCCGATCCACTCTCCCTGCGGCACGCGGAAGAGGTTCATGCTCAGGTCGGCATTGGTGAACAGGTAGCGGTCGACCGGCAGCACCCAGCTCAGCCCGTTGCCGAAGTCGGCCGCCGCCGCGGCGCGCATCGCAGGCGAGGTGGCCGCGCCGCGCAGCAGCGGCAACGCGAGGCGGAACCATGCGGAACACGGACCGGGCCGGGTCGAGTCGCCCTCGGCGACGCGCGTCTCCATGGCCGTGCTGTAGAACGACTCGCCCTCGGGCAGGCCCGGGATGCGCACGTGCTGTGTGCAGTCGCGCGGCAGCGGCCGCAGCGGCTCCTGCGGCCAGCCCGGCAGGCCGGGCGGAAGCGCCAGCGACTGGCTTGCCAGCAGCAGCGCGTGCGCCCGCGCCACCAGCACCTCGCCCGCCAGCAGATCGATGCCCACGCGCACCGTGGATCGCGCTGACTGCACCTGCGTGCGCGTGACGAGCGGTGCCAGCGGCACCGGCTTGACCAGTTCGAGCGTGAGCCGCGACAGCTGCCAGCCAGGCCCCGGCGCAGCGCGCTCGGCCACGTGAACCAGCAGCGCGGCCGGTGCGCCGCCGTGCTGCGCACGCGGGTCCCAGGGGCCGCGCGACGACGGGCCGGGCAACCATGCATCGTCGCCCTGTGCGGTGTAGACAGCTGGATGCGATTCGTCCCGGGTGCTCTCGTCTTGTGCCATTGCAGAATGCCGTTCGATGGGTCAGAAAATTCTAGGAACAACCCGCCCGCGAGGTGTTCGGGTTCGGCTGCGCTGATGGCGACCGCTCGCGCCCCGGCCGCCACCCCCAGGCGCAAGCCGCGCCAGTCCCGCGCGCGCCACACCTCGCAGGCCCTGCAGGAGGCCTTTGTTCGGCTTTTGGTCGAGAAGGGCTACGCCGCCATCACCATCCGCGAGATCGTGTCGGTGGCCGGCACGGGGCTCGGCAGCTTCTACGAATACTTCGCGAGCAAGGAAGACCTGGCGCGCGTGTGCCTGCACCTGCGATCCAAGGCACTGCTGCTGGACATGCGCGCCGCCGTCGCCGCGCATGCGGGCCGGCCGCTCGCGGAAATCGTGGATGCAGTGATCGACGCGCAGCTGGAGGCGCATCGCGCGCAGCCCCTGGCCTGGGGCGCGCACTACCTGCTGGAGCGGCATCTCTCGGGCCCCGAGGCCTATCGCAAGATGTACGACCGCTTCGTGGCCGAATGGGTGGGCGTGCTCGACGCGGCCATCGACCTGTCGCCGGACTGCCAGAAGAAGGAAGTCGCCCGCGTGTGCCAGACCATCATCTACGGCCTGTTCGCGCACCTGCACATCGGCACGGGCGGGCGGCCCGACCTTCAGGCGCTGTCACGGCAGTTGCGTGCCGCACTGCACGGCTACCTGAAGGGCGTGACCTGATCCGGGTCAGCGCGGGCTGCTGCTGTTCTTGTAGCCGCTGACGCTGGCGTCGATGGTGCCGAACACCGTGACGCCGCTGCCGCTGCTCGGCGTTGCGGCGGAGGAGCCGGCGTTGCCTGCGGAACCCGTGCCGGCGCAACCCGTGGCCAGCACGCCCATGGCGATCGCGAATGCGGCGGCGATGAAAGACGACTTCAACGGAATCTCCTGGGTGGTTGGATCGGAACCACTATAGGCCGGCCGCGTAAAGCGGCCTGTAACAGCACACCCGGCGCCGTCAGGGTTGTTGGCGCGGGTCGGTGGCCAGCAGCATCTCGACCATCGAGCGCAGGTGCCCCTGCAGCCGCGCCGCGCCGGCCTCGTCGAGCGCCAGCGTGGCCTCGTCCATGTAGAGCCTGCGGTTGATCTCGACCTGGATGCTGTGCCGGTTCGCGTCGGGCCTGCCCTGCCGGCGCACCAGTTCCACGCCCTTGTAGGGATGGTTGTAGTCCACGCTGTAGCCGAAGCCGCGGAGGTGTTCGCAGATCCTGCGCGACAGCGCCGGATCTGCCGTGCTGCCGTCGCGGTCGCCGATCACGAAGTCGGCATGCACCAGGCCCGGAAAGTCGGTCGCATGGCTGGCCGCGACGGCCGGCATCGAGTGGCAGTTGATGTGGATGCTGTAGCCGTGGCGCGCATGCGCCTCGTCCACCGCCTGCGCCACGGCGGCGTGGTACGGCCGCCAGCAGCTGTCGATGCGATGGCGCACCTCTTCCACCGGAAGCAGTCGGTCGTAGATCGGCAGGCCGTCGTCGGTGAGCTTCCAGATCAGGCCCTTGCCCAGGCGCACCTTCGACAGCACGCGCGGGTCGGTGGAGACCGGGTCGGTCCACGTGCCTTCGAGCATGCTGGTGTCGATCTCGGTCGTGTCGCGGTTGGCGTCAAGGTAGCTGCGTGGAAAGTGCGCCTCGATCCATGCCGCGCCCAGTTCGGGCGCGAAGGCATAGAGCTTCTCGACGTGCGTGTCCTCGGCCCGGCGCAGCGTGGCCAGGTCGCGCACCGTGCGGAAGTCCTCGGGGTAGACGGTGCCGCTGTGCGGGGAGTCCAGCACCAGCGGCGTGTGCCCGGCGACGCTTGTCACCTGGGCGCGGGTTTGAATCAGTTTCAGGACAGGATGCATAGGCAGGCCGGGCTCAGTCCAATCGCACGCGTGCGAATTCGGCCACCTTCTTCATCTTGTCGATCTCGCTGGCGATCTGCCTGGTGAACTGCGCCGGCGTGGTGCCCGAGGCGTACAGGCCCTGGAGCGCCAGGCGCTCGCGCACCGAGGCGTCCTTCAGCGCGGTGGCCACGGCCTGCTGCATGCGCAGCACCAGCTCGGCCGGCGTGCCTGCGGGCGCGACCATGCCGAACCACGACGGGTCGTTGTTGACCGGATAGCCCAGCTCCGCATACGTGGGCACGTCGGGCAGCACGTCGAGGCGGCCGTTCCACGACACGGCCAGCGCCTTCAGCTTTCCCGCCTTCACGTGCGGCAGCGAGGAGGCCACCTGGTCGAAGTACACCGGCACCTCGCCCGCGAGCACGTCGTTGATGGCCGGGCCCGCACCGCGGTAGGGGATGTGCACCATCGAGGTTCCGGTGCTGCTCTTGAACAGCTCGCCCCACATGTGGCCGATGGTGCCGTTGCCCGGCGTGGCGTACGACACCTTGCCCGGGTTGGCCTTCAGGTACTTCACCAGCTCGGCGAAGCTGGCCACCGGCAGCTTCGTCGGGTTGATGACGATCACGCCCGGCGCCTTGACGATCTCGGTGACGGCGGCGAAGCCCTTGATCGGGTCGTAGGGCAGCTTCTGGTAGACGGCCGGGTTCACGCCGTGCGTGGACAGGGTGGCGATGCCGAAGGCCAGGCCGTCCGGCGTGGCGCGGGCCAGTTCGGCCATGCCGATGGAGCCGCCGGCGCCCGCGCGGTTGTCGATGACCACGGGCTGCTGGAGGATCTTGCCGAGGGGCTCGCCGAGCACGCGCGCCGTGATGTCTGTGGCGCCGCCAGGCGGGAAGGGCACGATCAGGCGGATCGGCTTGCCCTGGGCGAAGGATATTCCTGGCACGACAGATGCGGCGGCGAGGGTGGAAATGAAATGACCGACGTAGCATGGGATTTTTCCGATGAATCAGGAGGTGACGGAGCGATTCGCTCCCATCACCTGAAGCAAAGGATAGACCAGCTAACATTCCAATCTGGAATGTTTTGATGGGCTTCCTTCCATGTCGCTTCGCCGTCTCAACCCGCCCCTGAACCTGCTGCGCGCCTTCTCGACCGTGGTGCGCTTCGGCGGCGTCTCGCGCGCCGCCGAGGCGCTGCACCTCACGCAGGGCGCCGTCAGCAAGCAGGTGCAGGAACTCGAGCGCTGGATCGGCGCGCCGCTGTTCGAGCGCAGCCGCAAGCGCCTCGCGCTCACGCCGGCGGGCGAGCGCTACGAGAAGGCAGTGCGCGCCACGCTGGCGCAACTGGAGGCGGCCACGCTGGAGCTCATCACGAGCGGCGACGGCGGCGGCGCGCTGCACCTCTCCGCCCTGCCCACCTTCGGCGCCAAGTGGCTGATTCCGCGGCTGCCCGATTTCCAGCGCGCGCATCCGCAGATCACGCTGCATTTCGTGCCCTTCGTGCACGGCTACGACTTCGAGCGGCCGGAGCTCGACTGCGCCATTCTTTTCGGCGATGGCCATTGGCCCGGCGCCCGGTCGCACTACCTCGCGGGGCAGGACGTGGCGCTGATCGCGCCGCGAGCGGCGCAGGCCGAGGTGGCCATCCGCACGCCGCAGGACGTGGCACGCTGCACGCTGCTGCGCCACGTCACGGTGCCGCAGTCGTGGCTGCACTGGAGCGAAACGCATGGGGTGCGCGGGCTCGACCCGCTGGCGGGTCCGCAGTTCGACCAGTTCCAGACCATGATTCGCGCGGTCATGGCCGGCATGGGCGTGGCGCTGGTGCCGCGCTGCCTGGTGCAGGACGAGATCGCCTCGGGGCTGGTGGACGAGCCGCTGCCCGGCGGCGGCTACCGCGGCAACGAGGGCTACTGGTTCTGCTACCCGGAAGGGCGCGGCCAGCTCGCCACGCTCGATCATTTCCGCAGCTGGCTGCTCGCGGAGGTGGACCGCGCCAAGGAGGCGCCGGCCCCCCTGCCCGCCCCTGGCTGAAGCGCCCGGCGGGACGCTACTCGGGCTTGGCGCCCGAGGCCTTCACCGCCGCGCCCCAGACACCGATCTCGCTCGCCACGAAGCGGTCGAACTCGGCCGGCGTGGTCGGTGCGGGCTCGGCGCCGCGCTCGCGGATGAAGCGGGCCATCTGCTCGCTCTTGAGGATGTCGGTCACCTCATGGTTGAGGCGCTCGACGATCTCGCCCGGCGTGCCGCGCGGCGCCATCAGGCCGAGCCAGCCGACGGCCTCGAAGTTCTTCGTGCCCGCCACGCCGCTCTCGCGCACGGTGGGCACGTCGCGCAGCTGCGAGGAGCGCGTGGCCGAGGTCACGGCCAGCGGCACCGCGCGGCCCGACTTGATGTGCGGCAGCGCGGCCGTCACCGAGTCGATCATCAGCGGCACCTGGTTGCCCAGGAAATCCGACTGCGCCGGGCCGCTGCCCCGGTACGGAATGTGCGTGACGAACACATGCGCCGCCGCCTTGTACATCTCGCCCGACAGGTGCTGCGTGCCGCCGATGCCGGCGCTCGCGTAGCTCAGCCGGCCGGGTTCGGCCTTGGCGCGCGCGGTGAGCTCGGCCAGGGTGCGGATGCCGCTTTCGGGCGTGGCCAGGAACACCAGCGGAACCTTGGCGACGAGCGAGATGCCGACCAGATCCTTGCGCGGATCGAAGCCCGGCTTCGCGTAGAGCGTCTGGTTCACCGCCATCGCGCTGCCTGCCACCACCAGCGTGTAGCCGTCGGGCTGCGAGCGCACCACGAACTCGGTGCCGATGTTGCTGCCGGCGCCGGCCTTGTTGTCGACCACCACCGGCTGCCCCAGCCGCTTGCCGAGCTGCTCGGCCAGGGCGCGGGCGAAGATGTCGGTGGCCTGCCCGGGCGGGAACGGCACCACCAGCTTGACCGGCTTGTCGGGCCACGCGGCGGCCTGCGCCGGGCCGGTGCCGCCGAGCAGCACCGCCGCAGCCATCGCGAGGCTTGCGCCGAAGCGTCTGCGCCGCATGGCTCAGGGCGCCGAGAGGTGCTTGCCCACGATGCCCGCGAGCTCGAACATCGTCACCTGGTCCTTGCCGAACACGGGCTTGAGCTTGGCGTCGGCGTTGATCGCGCGCTTGTCCTTCGCGTCCTGCAGGCCGTTGGCCTTGATGTAGTCCCACAGCTTCTTGACCACCTCGGTGCGCGCGACCGGCTCGTTGCCGATCACCGCCGCCAGCGCGTCGCTGGGCTTCAGGCCCGCGCCGGGCTTGCGCGGCGCGGCGGCCTTCTTCGCGGCCGGTGCCTTCTTGGCGGCGGGCGTCTTCTTCGCCGCGGCCGTCTTCTTGGCTGCAGGGGTCTTGCCGGCGAAGGTCTTGCGCGGCGGGAACTTGGCTGCACCCTCGCGCGGCGCGAACTCGAAGGTCACCTTGCCCTCTTCCGCATTCCAGGTCAGGAAGGCCTTGAAGGGGCGGCGCGTGCGCATGCTCACGAACTTGTCGAGCAGGTCGGTCTTGCCGGTGGCCAGCAGCTTCTCCATCTGCGCGCGCTCCACCGGCTGCTGCAGGATGATCTTGCCGGTCTTGAAGGTGCAGCTCGGCGTGGGCTGCGCATTGGTCGGCACCGACTTCTCGCAGACGTAGTTGCTGCCGTGCTCGAACACCGGCGCGCCGCACACCGGGCAGGGGCCCACGGTGTCCTGATCGCTGAAGTCGACGATCTCGCCGCTTTCCTCGTTCTTGTCGTCGCCGAAGTCGAACTCCAGCTTCCAGTTCTTCGCCTCCTCGTCGTACTTGATGACGATCTCGGAGGTGAAGGGCCAGCCGGCCTTGGAGCGGAAGCCTTCCAGCGGACCGATGTGCTTGTCGCGCAGCAGCGCCTCGGCCTCTTCCACCTCGAAGGTGCGCCCGGCCGGCGACTTGCCGAACGAGAAGCCGCAGGCGTCCTCGCCCGTGCCGCTCTTGCCGGTGCAGGCGTAGCGGCGGTAGTTCTCGCGCACGATGCCGCCGCAGTTGGGGCACGGCGTGCGCAGGGTGGCGTAGTCGCCCGGCACGGTGTCGCGGTCGTATTCCTTGGCCTTCTTGACGATGTGCTGCGTCATCTCGGCGATCTCGCGCATGAAGGCGTCGCGGCTGAGCGAGCCCTTCTCCATCTGCGCGAGCTTGTATTCCCACTCGCCGGTCAGCTCGGCCTTGGAGAGTTCCTCCACGCCCAGGCCGCGCAGCAGCGTCATGAGCTGGAAGGCCTTGGCCGTGGGGATCAGCTCGCGGCCTTCGCGCAGGATGTACTTCTCGGCGATCAGCCCTTCGATGGTGGCCGCGCGCGTGGCCGGCGTGCCGAGGCCCTTCTCCTGCATGGCCTCGCGCAGCTCGTCGTCGTCGATGGTCTTGCCCGCGCCTTCCATGGCGCCGAGCAGCGTGGCTTCGGAGTAGCGTGCCGGCGGGCGCGTCTTCAGGCCCTTGATGTCGGCCGCGAGGGTCTTGACGATCTCGCCCGGCTTCACCGGCACGAGGCGCTTGCCGTCCTTGTCGTCTTCCTTCTCGTCGTCCTGCGCTTCCTTGCCGTAGATGGCGAGCCAGCCCGGCTTCACCAGCACCTTGCCGTCGGTGCGGAAGGCGTACTTCCTGCCGCCCTGATCCACCGTGCTGATGCGCGTGGTGACCTGGTACTCGGCGCTCGGGAAGAACACCGAGAGGAAACGCCGCACCACGAAGTCGTAGAGCTTCTGCTCGGCCTCGCTCAGGCCGCTGGGCGCCTGCAGCGTCGGGATGATCGCGAAGTGGTCCGACACCTTCGCGTTGTCGAAGATGCGCTTGTTGGGCTTCACGTAGTTGCCGTCGATCGCCTGCTGGGCGAAGGGCGCGAGGTGCTTCATGCCGCTGTTCGCGAGCATGCCCATCGTCTGCTTGACCACGGGAAGATAGTCTTCCGGCAGCGCGCGCGAATCGGTACGCGGATAGGTCAGCGCCTTGTGGCGCTCGTACAGGCTCTGCGCCAGCGCCAGCGTGGTCTTGGCGCTGAAGCCGAAGCGGCTGTTGGCCTCGCGCTGCAGCGAGGTCAGGTCGAACAGCAGCGGCGAGGCCTGCGTGGTGGGCTTGCTCTCTTCCGTGACGGTGGCGGGCTTGCCGCGCGCGGCGTCGGCGATGGCGCGGGCTTCCTGTTCGTTCCACACGCGGTCGGCGCGCTGCTCGGGGTCGGGCTCGCCGTTGGGCAGCAGCGGGGCGCCGGCCTTCTTCCAGTCGGGGTTGAACCACTTGCCGGGGTACTCGCCGGCCTCGGCGCCGAAGGTGCCGTGGATCTCCCAGTAGTCGCGCGAGACGAACTTGCGGATCTGCTCCTCGCGCTCCACCACCACCGACAGCGTGGGCGTCTGCACGCGCCCCACGGTCGTGAGAAAGAAGCCGCCGTCGCGCGAATTGAAGGCCGTCATCGCACGCGTGCCGTTGATGCCCACCAGCCAGTCGGCCTCCGAGCGCGAACGCGCGGCGTCGGCCAGGCCCTGCATCTGCTTCTCGGTGCGCAGGGAGTCGAAGCCGTCGCGGATGGCCTGCGGCGTCATCGACTGCAGCCACAGCCGTTTCACCGGCTTGTTCAGCCCCGACTTGCCGCCCGCGTACTGCTCGATGAGCCTGAAGATCAGCTCGCCCTCGCGCCCCGCGTCGCATGCGTTGATGAGCTGCGTGACGTCCTTGCGCTTGGCCTGCTTGACCACCGCGTTCAGGCGCGTCTTGGTCTTGTCGACGGGCTTCAGGTCGAAGTGCGGCGGGATCACCGGCAGGTTGGCGAAGCTCCACTTGCCGCGCTTGACGTCGAATTCCTCGGGCGCCTGGATTTCGACCAGGTGACCGACAGCGCTGGTCACGACATAGCTGTCGTTCTCGAAATGCTCGTCATGTTTGTCGAATTTGCCGGCCACCGGCGTGAGAGCGCGGACGATGTCCTGCGCCACCGACGGCTTTTCTGCGATTACCAACGTCTTTGTCATCTAAGGGCTCTCTATACTCTGCGGCTTCCCGCGTGCGCACGCGCACACGCGCATGTGTGCATATTCAAACTAACAGACTTCGGCGATGCCTTCCAAATCCCCACTTCCGGCCGGTCGTGATTCGCAGGCCACCGCGCTCCCCGAGGCGGATGCGAAGTCCGCCAAGGATCGCTCCACCGGCCGCCGCATCCAGATGCGGCGCTCTGCCGTCCACGGCAACGGCGTTTTCGCCGTGCAGGACCTGGCCGAAGGCGAGACGCTGATCGAATACAAGGGCGAAGTCATCAGCTGGAAGGAGGCGCTGCGCCGCCATCCGCACGACCCGAGCCAGCCGAACCACACCTTCTACTTCCACATCGACGACGGCCGCGTGATCGACGGCAACGTCAAGGGCAACGATGCACGCTGGATCAACCACTCGTGCGAGCCGAACTGCGAAGCCGACGAGGTCGACGGGCGCGTTTATATCAAGGCGCTGCGCAACATCGCAGCCGGCGAAGAGCTCAACTACGACTACGGCCTGATCATCGACGAGCCGTACACGCCGAAGCTGCTCGCCGAATTTCCGTGCTGGTGCGGCTCGGAGCAGTGCCGCGGCACGCTGCTGACACCGAAGGATGAGGACGAAGAAAAGAAAAAGAAGAAGAAGGCGAAGAAAAAGGCTGAAAAGAAGGCCGAGAAGAAGGCCGAGAAGAAGGCCGAAAAGAAAAAGGCCGAGAAAAAGGAAGCCAGGAAGGCCGAGAAGAAGGCCGACGCCAAGGCTGAAAAGAAATCGGCGAAGAAAGCCAGGTCCGCCAGGGACTGAAGGCGATGAACGACAGCAGCACCGCCGACTGGTTCCAGGACCGGCTCGCCGCGGCGGTCGCGCCGCTGCTGCCCGGCTTCGCGGTCGAGGCCGTGGCGGAAATCGACTCCACCAACACCGAATTGATGCGCCGCGCGCGTGCCGGCCGTGTCGAGCCCGTGCTCCTGGTGGCCGAGCGCCAGACGGCCGGGCGCGGCCGCCTCGGGCGCCCCTGGCAGAGCGGCGCGCAGCAGGATGCGGCCGCCTCGCTGACCTTCTCGCTCGGCATGCCGCTGGCGCCCGCCGACTGGTCGGGCCTGTCGCTGGCCGTCGGCGTGGCGGTGGCCGAGGGGCTCGATCCCTCGGGCGCGCACAAGGTCGGCCTCAAGTGGCCCAACGACATCTGGGTCGACGACCGCAAGCTGGTCGGCATCCTCATCGAGACCGCCCTGCCCTCCGACGGCGGGCCGGCCGCGTCGCGCTATGTGGTGATCGGTATCGGCATCAACATCGGCGCGCGCGAGGGCGACGGCATGCGCACGCCGCCGGCATGGCTGCACCAGTGGCGCCCCGGTGCCACCGCGGCCGAGGTGCTGGCCGATCTGGCCGGGCCGCTGGTGCGGACGGTGCTCGACTTCGAGGCGCGGGGCTTCGCGCCCTTTGCCGAGCGCTTCGCCGCGCGCGACGTGCTGCGCGGACGCGAGGTGATGCTCAGCGACGGCACTGCCGGCCTGTGCGAAGGCGTGGCCTGGGGCGGCGAGCTGCAGGTACGCACCGACGCGGGCCTGCAGCTGATCTCCAGCGACGAAGTGAGCGTGCGCCCTCGCGGCATGGCCTTCTGATCTTCACCAACATGAAGCTGCGCCTGCTCCTCGTCGTGCTGCTGCTGGCCAACGCCGGCTACTTCCTCTGGACACGCGGCGACCTCGCGGGCTTCGGCCTCGCGCCGGCCTCCCTCGCGGAGCGCGAGCCGCAGCGCCTGGCGCGGCAGATCCACCCCGAGTGGCTGCAGATCCGCAAGGAATCGGCGAAGCCTGCTGCGCCGGCGCCGTAGACGGTTTCCGGGCGCGCCTCAGGAGGGCTGCTCGGCTTCGAAGCGCACGGTGAACAGCGCCCCTGGCGGGTGCTTGCCCGGATGCGCGTCCTCCAGCTTCACCTGCGCGCGGTGCTGGTTCGCGATCTCCAGCACGATCGGCAGGCCCAGCCCGGAGCCGTCGGCCTCGTTGCCGAGCACGCGGTAGAAGGGCTCGAACACCAGCTCGCGGTCGGCCTCGGCGATGCCCGGGCCGTTGTCCTCCACCTGCAGCAGCAGCACGTGGCCGAAGGGATCGGCCAGCACGCGCACGGTGATCAGGCCGGGGCGCTCGGGCGTCGAGGGCGTGTAGTTGATGGCGTTGTCGACGAGGTTGCGCACCAGCTCCTTCAGCAGCGTGGGATTGCCGTCGAACACCACGCCCGGCTGGCCGGGCTCCACGCCGTCGTAGCCCAGGTCGATGCGCTTCTCGATCGCGCGCGGCACAGCCTCGCGCACCACCTCGATGGTCAGCTTCGCGAGGTCGCAGGGCTGGTGGTGCGCATGGGCGCTGTTGCCCTCGGCGCGCGCCAGCGACAGCAGCTGGTTCACCGTGTGCGTCGCGCGCTTGCTCGCGCGGCCGATCTGCTTGAGCGACTGCTTCAGTTCGTCGGCGTTCGCGCCCTCGCGCTGCGCCAGGTCGGCCTGCATGCGCAGGCCCGCCAGCGGCGTCTTCAGCTGGTGCGCCGCGTCGGCCAGGAAGCGCTTCTGCGTGCCGATGGAGTCGTTGAGCTTGTCCAGCAGCTCGTTCACCGACGACACCAGCGGCACCACCTCCAGCGGCACCGAGGACTCATCCAGCGGGCTCAGGTCGCCGGGGCGCCGCTCGCGGATGCGCGCCTCCACCACCGACAGCGGCTTGATGCCGCGCACCAGCGCCAGCCAGATCAGGAGCACCGCCAGCGGCAGGATCGCGAACTGCGGCAGCAGCACGCCCTTGATGATCTCCGCCGCCAGCACCGACTGCTTCTCGCGCGTCTCGGCCAGCTGCAGCAGCGTGGGCGGCACGTCGTCGGCACCGCTGGCGATCCACATCGAAGCGACGCGCACCGGCTGGCCATGCACGTCGCTGTTGTGCAGGAACACCTGTCCGGGGGGCAGCGGCTCGTCGAGGCCGGGCTGCGGGATGTCGCGCTCGCCGCTGAGCAGGTTGTCGTAGCCGTCGAGCAGCTGGTAGTAGACGTGGCCGGCCTCGTCGGCGCGCAGGATCTCGCGCGCCGACTGCGACAGCACGAACTGCACGTGCCCCTCCTTCACCGTCACCAGCTCGGCCAGCACCTTCACGTTGTGCTCCAGCGCGCGGTCGAAGGGCGCGTTGGCGATGCCCTGCGCCACCAGCCAGGTGACGCCGATGCTCACCGGCACCAGCAGCAGCAGCGGCGTGAGCATCCAGTCGAGGATCTCGCCGAACAGGGAGCGCTGCGCGCGCTGGAAAAGCTTCACTTGGTTCGCTCCCGGGCAGCGCGCACCGCGTGCCTCTGCGCCGCCGTCTTTCCGAGGGCGATGCCTGCGGGCCGGCAGATCCGGTTCCGCGGCATTTCCCGCATGTCAGGGCGCATCAGGGCTGGATCTTCTCGAGGCAGTAGCCCAGCCCTCGAACGGTCGCGATGCGCACCGGGCCCTTCTCGATCTTCTTGCGCAGGCGGTGGATGTAGACCTCGATGGCGTTGAGGCTCACTTCCTCGCCCCATTCGCACAGGCGGTCGACGAGCTGGTCCTTGCTCACCAGCCGGCCGGCGCGCTGCAGCAGCACTTCGAGCAGGCCGAGTTCGCGCGCCGAGAGCTCGATCATCTTGCCGTCGATGGTGGCCACGCGGCCGGCCTGGTCGTACACCAGCGGGCCGTGGCGGATCGTGTTGCTGGTGGCGCCCATGCCGCGCCGGGTGAGGGCGCGCACGCGCGCCTCGAGCTCCTGCAGGCTGAAGGGCTTGGCCATGTAGTCGTCGGCGCCGTGGTCCAGGCCCTTGACCCGCTCCTCCACGCTGTCGGCGGCGGTGAGCACCAGTACCGGCAGCTGCGAGCCGCGTGCGCGCAGCCGCTTGAGGATCTCGATGCCGTGCAGGCTGGGCAGCCCGAGGTCGAGGATCAGCAGGTCGAACTCGTCATGGGTCATGAGCGCGGTGTCGGCCTGCGAGCCGTTGGCCACGTGGTCGACTGCCGCGCCCGAGGTGCGCAGGCTGCGCAGCAGGGCATCGGCCAGCACCTGGTCGTCTTCGGCAATCAGAATCCGCATGCGCCACCTCCGGCCTGTTTCAGGTGTCGGGCGCCACGCCGGCGCCGTTCACATTTGTCTCTTCGCCGGAGTCTAGCCCGCCGTATAGGCTTCGAGTCCGATGGTTACCACGGTGGCGATCTCGTCGCCCACGCTGCTTCGGAACTCCTTCTCGGCCTGCGTGACGGCGCCGCGGAAGGCGTCCAGCCAGGCCAGCCCGTCGGCGGTGAAGAGCACGCGCCGCGCCCGTGCGTCCAGCGGATCGGGCCCGCGCGTGACCAGCCCCCAGGCCTCGCACTGGTCGACCAGCGCGCCCATCGCCTGCTTGGTCATGCCGGCGCGCTCGGCCAGCTCGGTGAGGCGCGAGCCCTCGCGCGACAGGTGCCGTGTGATGTGGATGTGCGCCGCGCTCACCTGCGCGCGCGCCGCGAGGTTCGACAGGGCCAGCGGCACGTCGACGTCGTGCGCCATCAACTCCAGCACGCGCTCGTCGAAGCGGCGCATGGCGTGGCCGAGCAGGCGGCCGAGGTGGGTCTGGCGCCAGGCGTCCTGGTCGGCTGGGAAGGGGGCATCGGCCATGGCTTGAAATGGTAAAGCAAACTGACCAAAAAACAGGTTTGCGTAGTGAGATCAGCCTCTACACTACTGTTCAAGCATCCAGCCTGTAGTTAAACGCAGATGGGTGGAGTCACACACAAGCCATTGATCTTCAAGGAGTTTTTCAAATGGACGCAGTAGTCAAGGGTTCGAGCATCGGCGCCAACAGCGAGAAGGCCAAGGCCCTGCAGGCCGCACTGGCCCAGATCGAAAAGCAGTTCGGCAAGGGCACCATCATGCGGCTCGGCGAGGGCGAGGTGCTGGAGGACATCCAGGTCGTCTCCACCGGCTCCCTGGGCCTGGACATCGCGCTGGGCGTCGGCGGCCTGCCGCGCGGCCGCGTCATCGAGATCTACGGCCCTGAATCCTCGGGCAAGACCACGCTCACGCTGCAGGTCATCGCCGCCATGCAGAAGCAGGCCGGCACCTGCGCCTTCGTCGACGCCGAACACGCCCTCGACGTGCAGTACGCCCAGAAGCTCGGCGTCAACCTGTCCGACCTGCTGATCAGCCAGCCCGACACCGGCGAGCAGGCGCTCGAGATCGTCGACTCGCTGGTGCGCTCGGGCGCTGTGGACCTGATCGTGGTCGACTCGGTCGCCGCGCTCACGCCCAAGGCCGAAATCGAAGGCGAGATGGGCGACTCGCTGCCCGGCCTGCAGGCCCGCCTGATGAGCCAGGCGCTGCGCAAGCTCACCGCCACGATCAAGAAGACCAACTGCATGGTCATCTTCATCAACCAGATCCGCATGAAGATCGGCGTGATGTTCGGCTCGCCTGAAACCACCACCGGTGGCAACGCGCTGAAGTTCTACGCCTCGGTGCGCCTGGACATCCGCCGCATCGGCACCATCAAGAAGGGCGACGAGGCCATCGGCAACGAGACCAAGGTGAAGGTGGTGAAGAACAAGGTCTCGCCTCCGTTCAAGACGGCCGAGTTCGACATCCTGTTCGGCGAGGGCATCAGCCGCGAGGGCGAGATCATCGACATGGGCGTGAACGCCAAGATCATCGACAAGTCGGGCGCCTGGTACGCCTACAACGGCGAGAAGATCGGCCAGGGCCGCGACAACGCCCGCGAGTTCCTGCGCGAGAACCCCTCGCTGTCGCGCGAGATCGAGAACAAGGTGCGCGAGTCGCTGGGCGTGCCGCTGCTGGCCGCCGATGCCGAGGACGCGCCCGAGAAGCCGCAGAAGGCTTCCAAGGCCGACAAGGCGGACAAGGGCGAGTAAGTTCGAGCAAGGACAGGCGCGGCCCCGCGGGGCCGCGATCGCCCCCCGCATGGCATTCGAAGCTCCTTCACTCAAGGGCCGCGCGCTGCGCCTCCTGAGCCAGCGCGAGCATTCGCGTGCGGAGCTGGAGCGCAAGCTGGCAAGGCACGAGGAAGAGCCCGGCACGCTGGCGAAGGCGCTCGACGAGCTGGCCGCCAAGGACTTCATCAGCGAGCCGCGCGTGGTGGCCTCGGTGCTTCACCAGCGCGCGGCGACTTCCGGGGCCCTGCGCGTGAGGCAGGAGCTGCAGGCCAGGGGCATCGCGCCCGAGGCCATCGCCGAGGCGGTGGCGGGCCTGCAGGAAACCGAGGTCGAGCGCGCCGCCGCCCTGTGGCGCCGCCGCTTCGACGCTCCGCCTGCCGATGCGAAGGAGCGGGCGAAGCAGATGCGATTCCTGATGGCGCGCGGCTTCTCGGGCGCCGTCGTCTCCAAGGTGCTCAGGAGCGATTTCGATGAAGCAGCAGACGAGTGAAGGCGCCGCGGCGCAATCCCGCGTCATCACCCAGCGCGTCGCCTGCGAATGGCGCCGCGTCTACGTGCTGGCGGCCGACCCGAAGCGCCTGCCCGAATGGGCCAGCGGCCTTGCGAAGAGTGCACTGGTGCCGCACGGCGACCACTGGATCGTGCGCACGCCCGAAAGCGGCGAGGCCCGCATGCGCTTCGCCCCGCGCAACGATCTCGGCGTGCTCGACCACTGGGTGGCGCCCGAAGGCGTGCCCGAGGTCTACCTGCCGTTCCGCGTGATCGGCGTCGCGCCGGACGCCTGCGAGCTTCAGTTCACGCTGCTGCGCCAGCCGCACATGGACGATGCGGCCTTCGAGCGCGACGCGCAGTGGATCGCCCGCGACCTGCGCACCTTGCGCGACCTGCTCGAGGCGGGCTGACGGGACGGACTGACCGGGCGGCGGCTTCAGCCGGCTTCGGGGGCGTCGTCGAGCGAAGGCGCTTCGCTCTTGTGCGCGGCGATGTCGCGCACGTTCTTCTGCACGGCCACCGCGCCGAACAGGCTCAGCAGGAAGGCCATCGCGTAGAAGCCCTTCTCGCTGGCCGCCAGCGTGGCGTTGAAGAGGCCGATGGCCAGCAGCGCCACCGACAGCAGCAGCGAGATCCAGCACAGGCCGTAGTAGATGCCGGTGACCGAGATGCCCTCGAGGCGGTCGCGCACCGTCTTCTGCAGCGACACGGCGGAGAAGAGGCCATACATCAGCACGGTGAAGTAGTAGCCCTTCTCGTTGAGCTGCATGGCTGCGTTCCACAGCCCGATCAGGTAGACGATGGCGCCGATGAACAGCGCTGCCCAGGAAGCGGCGACGAATGCCGCGGTCGGTTTCTGGAATCGGACGGCCATGGGATTCTCCTCGTATGGTTTGCGCGCGATTATGGTGGAGCGGCGCCGATGGCATGATCCCCGTCAATAACAACGGAGGAGTCTTTCCACATGTCGTCATCCGACCCCGCGGCCCCGCAGCCGTCGCTCGTGCGCACCGGTGCCAAGGCCGGGCTGTCCTTCGCCGGTTCCGTGATCAAGGGCGCCCTTCTCGGCGTGTTCCTGGGCGGCGGCGTTTTCTTCTTCTACCTGAGCCAGTTGCAGGGCCCGGGCAACGTCGCCGCGCGCGCGGGCGGCGTTGGTGCCGCCCTGGCGCTCATCACCTCGCCGCCGCTGCTGGTGGCGCTCCTGCTGCTGTTCTTCGTGGTCGTCTACGTGGCGCTGGGTGTGCAGCAAGGGCGTGCGCGCGCGATGCAGCACCTGGTCCAGGCGCGCGGCGAGGCGGTGTCGCAGCGGCTCGGCGGCGCCATCGCGGGCCGCATCGAGGCCATGCCGAGGGCGCATGGCGCCTTGCACCGGGCGGCCGACTGGCTGTCGGTCGATGCGCTGAGCAAGCAGCTCGCGCCGGTGCTGGGCGAGGGCAGGGCGGTGCGCACGATCGTGGCCTTCGTGATCGGCAGGCTGCCGCTGAGCGAGATGCTGGCCGAATGGCAGCAAAGCCGCGATGAGAACGCAAATGCGCCGGTGGCGGGCGAGGGCGGTGCCGCGGTGCAGGATCCGGCGCTGCGCGCGCTGCTCACGCGCCGCATCCACGAGGCGCTCCAGGACATGGCGGAGCCCTCGCGCATGCCGCTGTACATCGCGCTGGGCGCTCACGCGGCCCTGCTGGGCGTGGGGCTCTGGCTCGTGAAATGAGCGGCGGGCGGGCTGTTTGCCCGCCGCGCCGCTGAAGCCCGTGAAAGGGGGCTCAGAGCCCCAGCATCAGCTTCAGGTTCTGCACCGCGGCGCCGCTGGCGCCCTTGCCGAGGTTGTCGAGGCGGGCGATCACCACGGCGTGTCGATGGTCCTCGTTCGGGAACACGCGGATCTCGAGGTTGTTGGTGTCGTTGAGCGCGAGCGCCTCGAGCTTGCCGTCTTCGGTCGGCGGCAGCACCTTCACGAACTTCTCGGGCGTGTTGCTGCGCGCGTAGTGCGCGGCCAGCGCGTCCTGCAGGTCGCCGGCCTTGGGCTTGCCGGGCAGCAGGTCGAGGTGCAGGGGCAGCTGCACCAGCATGCCCTGCTTGAAGTTGCCTACCGACGGGATGAACACGGGCCGGCGGGTGAGGCCGGTGTAGGTCATGATTTCGGGGATGTGCTTGTGCTTGAGGCCCAGCGCGTAGATCTCGAAGGCGGGCGCTTCGCCCGTCTCGTAGGCCTCGATCATGGTGCGGCCGCCGCCCGAGTAGCCGCTCACGGAAGGCAGCGAGATGGGGAAGTCGGCCGGCAGGATGCCCGCGTCGACCAGCGGGCGGACCATGGCGATCGCGCCGGTGGCGTAGCAGCCGGGGTTGCCGACGCGCTCGGCCTTGGCCACGGCCTGCCAGTGGCCTTCGGTGAGTTCGGGGAAGCCGAACACCCAGCCCGGGGCGATGCGGTGCGCCGTGGAGGCGTCGATGATCTTGGGCTTGGCGCCGGGCAGCTGGTCGATCAGCGCGACCGATTCGCGAGCGGCGTCGTCGTGCAGGCACAGCACCACCAGGTCGACGCCGGCCATCAGCTCGCGCTTGGCGTTGGCGTCCTTTCGCAGCTCGGGGGCGATGCTCACGAGTTCGACCTGCGGCATCGCCTGCAGCCGTTCGCGAATCTGGAGGCCGGTGGTGCCGGCTTCGCCGTCGATGAAAACCTTGGCCATGATGGAATTGCCCCTGGGTAGCTGGTGGAGGAAGTACGGGAAGTACGTATTGCCCGCAACCACACTCTCAGTATTGGTGCGGCGCACCATGATACAGTCCGCGGTTGTTCGCCGCCCCCAGCCGTCAGGCTGCCGTCGCCCGCGGACAACAGAGCATAGACCCTCTCCAGCCCAGATCTCCCGATTTCTCAACTTCCTCCTTCCGAGAGACATCCCTCATGAAGATTCACGAGTACCAAGGCAAGGAAATCCTTGCCAAGTTCGGCGTGCCGGTGCCGCGCGGCATCCCGGCCTACACGGTCCAGGAGGCGGTTGAAGCCGCCCAGAAGCTTGGTGGCCCGGTCTGGGTCGTCAAGGCCCAGATCCACGCGGGTGGCCGCGGCAAGGGCGGCGGCGTCAAGGTCGCCAAGTCCATCGAGGACGTCAAGAAGCTCGCCGGCGAGATCCTGGGCATGCAGCTCAAGACCCACCAGACCGGTCCCGAAGGCCAGAAGGTCCGCCGCCTGTACATCGAGGACGGCGCCGACATCCAGAAGGAATACTACGTCTCGGCCGTGACCGACCGCGCCACCCAGAAGGTGGCCTTCATCGCTTCCAGCGAAGGCGGCATGGACATCGAGGAAGTGGCCCACTCCTCGCCCGAGAAGATCATCACCGTGTTCGCCGACCCGGCCCAGGGCCTGACCGACGAACAGGCCAAGCAGATCGCCGACGGCATCGGCATCCCGGCCGACTCCACCGCCCAGGCCGTGGACATCTTCAAGAAGCTCTACACCTGCTACATGGAGACGGACGCCTCGCTGGTCGAGATCAACCCGCTCAACCGTGACAGCAAGGGCAACATCATCGCCCTGGACGCCAAGTTCAACTTCGACAGCAACGCGCTGTTCCGCCACCCCGAGATCGTCGCCCTGCGCGACCTCGACGAGGAAGACGCGGCCGAAGTGGAAGCCTCGAAGTTCGACCTCGCCTACATCTCGCTGGACGGCAACATCGGCTGCCTGGTGAACGGTGCCGGCCTGGCCATGGCCACCATGGACACCATCAAGCTGTTCGGTGGCGAGCCGGCCAACTTCCTGGACGTGGGCGGCGGCGCCACCCCCGAGAAGGTCACCGAGGCCTTCAAGATCATGCTGAAGAACAAGAACGTGGAAGCCATCCTCGTGAACATCTTCGGCGGCATCATGAAGTGCGACACCATCGCCACCGGCGTGATCGCAGCCTGCAAGGCCGTGAACCTGCAAGTGCCGCTGGTCGTGCGCATGAAGGGCACCAACGAAGTCGAAGGCAAGAAGCTGCTGGCCGAATCGGGCCTGCCGATCATCAGCGCCGACACCATGGCGGAAGCGGCCCAGAAGGTCGTGGCAGCAGTCAAGAAGGCCTAAGGAACAAGTCATGTCGATCTACATCAACAAAGACACCAAAGTCATCACGCAGGGCATCACCGGCAAGACCGGCCAGTTCCACACCGAGAAGTGCCAGGAATACGCGAACGGCAAGAACGCCTTCGTGGCCGGCGTGAACCCGAAGAAGGCCGGCGAGTCGATCTTCAACATCCCGATCTTCGGCTCGGTCAAGGAAGCCGCCCAGCAGACGGGCGCCACCGTGTCGGTGATCTACGTGCCGCCGGCAGGCGCCGCGGCCGCCATCTGGGAAGCCGTTGAAGCCGACCTCGACATGGCGATCTGCATCACCGAAGGCATCCCGGTTCGCGACATGCTCGAAGTGCGCAACAAGATGAAGGCCAAGGAAGCCGCCGGCGGCAAGAAGACGCTGCTGCTGGGCCCGAACTGCCCCGGCCTGATCACGCCCGACGAGATCAAGATCGGCATCATGCCCGGCCACATCCACCGCAAGGGCCGCATCGGCGTGGTCTCGCGCTCCGGCACGCTGACCTACGAAGCCGTGGCTCAGCTGACCGAGATCGGCCTGGGCCAGTCCTCGGCTGTCGGCATCGGCGGCGACCCGATCAACGGCCTGAAGCACATCGACGTGATGAAGGCCTTCAACGACGATCCGGACACCGACGCCGTGATCATGATCGGCGAGATCGGCGGCCCCGACGAGGCCGACGCTGCCCGCTGGTGCAAGGACAACATGAAGAAGCCGGTCGTCGGCTTCATCGCCGGTGTCACCGCGCCTCCCGGCAAGCGCATGGGCCACGCCGGCGCGCTGATCTCGGGCGGCGCCGACACGGCCGAAGCCAAGCTGTCCATCATGGAAGAATGCGGCTTCACCGTGACGCGCAACTTCTCGGAACTGGCCAAGCTGCTCAAGGCCAAGCTGTAAAGAGACGGCTCCGCGACACCGGCCGCAGAGCCGGGTCATGAGAGGACCACGCAGAAACAAGAAAGCGCCCGCACTGGCTTGCGGGCGCTTTTTTCAATAAAACACAGTGGGATCAGAGACATGGAATTTCTTCAAAGCACCGATTTCTGGATAGGTCTGCTCAAGATCATCTGGATCAACATCATCCTGTCGGGCGACAACGCGGTGGTGATCGCCATGGCGGCGCGCTCGCTGCCGCCCGCGCAGCAGCAAAAGGCCGTGCTCTTCGGCTCGGGCGCGGCCGTGGTGCTGCGGATCGTGCTCACGGTGGTGGCGGCCAAGCTGCTCGCCCTGCCTTACCTGCAGATCATCGGCGGCATGCTGCTGCTGTGGATCGGCCTGCAGCTGCTGAGCGAAGACGACGACGGCGAGGGCGAGTCCAAGGAATACGGCAGCATGATGGCGGCCGTGCGCACCATCCTGCTGGCCGACCTGGTGATGAGCCTGGACAACGTGATCGCCGTGGCGGCCGCGGCACAGGGCAGCATGGTGCTGCTGATTCTTGGCCTGGCGATCAGTATTCCCTTGGTGATTTTCGGCAGCACGCTCATGATCAAGCTCATGGAACGTTTCCCGATCATCGTCATGCTGGGCGCCGCCCTGATCGGCTGGGTCGGCGGCGAGACCATCGCCCAGGACGCCATCCTGCGCGACACGCTGGCGGCCAACCCCTGGTTGCACTACGCGGCTGCGGCTGCCGGTGCGGTGTTCGTCGTGGCCGTCGGCCGCCTCATGCAGCGACGTGCGCACGCCGCTGCGCAGCACTGAGTCCAAGAGAAAGCGGCGCTGACAGACCATGGCGAGTGTCGGCGTCTCCCTTTTTTCCACCCGCCCTTCGCTGACCTGGGAGTTCGCCTCCCTGACCGACGTCGGGCGGATGCGCGCCCACAACGAAGACGCGGTGCACGTCGATCCCGCCCTGGGCCTGGCCCTGCTGGCCGACGGCATGGGCGGCTACAAGGGCGGCGAGGTGGCCAGCGCCATGGCCGTCTCGCTGCTGCACGCCAGCTTCGGCCGCTGGTTCGCCCACGCGGGAATGCAGGCGCCGGCCCGCGTGGTCAGGCGGGCCCTGCAGGCGGCCACCGACGAGGCCAACAGCGCGATCCTGCACGAAGGCACCACCAACCCCGAACTGCAAGGCATGGGGACGACCCTGGTCCTGGCGGCGTTCCGGCCGCAACGGGTAGTGGTCGGTCACATCGGCGATTCGCGCTGCTACCGCCTGCGCAACGGCAAGCTGGAGCTGCTCACCCGGGACCATTCCCTGCGCCAGCAGCAGCTGGACGCCGGCGCCATCACGGCCGAGGAGGCGCTGAATTCCCCCACCCGCAACCTCGTGACGCGCGCCGTCGGGGTCGAGGCCCAAGTCTTGCTGGAAATGCATGAGCACAGCGCAAGACCGGGCGATCTCTATATGCTTTGCTCCGACGGGCTCAGCGAGATGGTTTCCGATGAGCAGCTTTTCACGCTTCTAGAACACGATGTCGGGCTTCAGAAAAAAGCATCACTTTTGGTTGCAATTGCCAATGACAATGGCGGACGGGACAACATCTCCGTCGTCCTGGCCAGGGCGAGCGTCGCGGAAGCGCCGCGCTAGGGCCGCTGGCAGGTTCCGCGGGCAGCCAGGCAGTCTGCCCGCCATCGTCATTCATGCTTTGGATTCGGGGAGTCGGCAATGCCGAAGATGATCATTTCGGTCGATGGCGTTGTCATCGGGCAGGTGGCGCTCGCCAAGGAGCGCACGACGCTGGGACGCCGTGCCTACAACGACATCGTGATCGACAATCTGGCGGTCAGCGGCGAGCACGCCGTGCTGCACATGACTGGCGGCGAAGTTGAAATTGAAGATCTCAACAGCACCAACGGCACCTACGTCAACGCGCTCGCCGTCCAGCGGCAGGCGCTCAAGGACAACGATGTCATCGAGGTCGGAGGCTGCCGCATCCACTTCCGCGCCCGCAGCAACCTCGACACCGGCGCCGGCTCCATCCGCACGGCCTCGGGCGAGTACCCGTCGGGCGCCATGCCACTGTCTTCGGCGCCCACGGAGTCCGGCGCGCTGGTCGAACTCGGCATTCCGGTGCTGCGCGTGCTCTCCGGCGTCAACGAAGGACAGGACGTCGCGCTGCAGAAGGTCGTCACCACGGTCGGCAAGCCCGGCGTCGCGGTGGCCGTGGTCACGCGGCGACGCCAGGGCTACGTGGCCGCCGGCGTCGAAGGCAACGTCACGCTCAATGGACTGCAGCTGGGGTCGGAGGCCGTCGCGCTGCAGGAGCGCGACGTGCTCGAGCTGGGCAATGCCACGCGCATGCAGTTCGTGCGCATCTGAGCCGCTCCCGTTTCTGGCTCTCCAGGGGCCGGCCTTCACGGACCGCATGCCGTGAGAGAAGAACTGCGGCGGCACTGGCCGCGCATCGTCATCACGCTGCTGCCGGTGCTGTTCGCGCTGGCGCACGCCACGGGCGCCTGGCGGCTGACCGCGCTGGAGCGCCTCGACCAGCTGATCTACGACATCCGCCTGCGCGCCACCATGCCGGGCACGCCCGACGCACGGGTGGTGATCGTCGATGTCGACGACGCCAGCCTCGCGCGCCAGGGCCAGTGGCCGTGGCCGCGCGACAGGATCGCGGCCCTGGCCACCGAGCTGTTCGACCGCCAGCAGGCGGCCGTGCTGGGCTTCGACGTCATGTTCCTGGAGCCCGACCGCAGCTCGGGCCTCGACAGGCTGCGGCAGCTCGCGAGCGGCCCGCTGGCCAGGACGCCGGGCCTGGCCGCCGAGATCGAGCGGCTCGCGCCCTCGCTCGACCATGACGCCACGCTTGCCGCCGCGCTGAGCGGCCGGCGGGTGGCGCTGGGCTACTACTTCACGCGCACCGAGCCGCCGAGCGCGAAGGGACAGCTGCCCGCGGCGCCCCTACTTCCGGCCGGTGCCTTCCCCCAGGGCGCTGCCTACGCCACGGGCTGGAACGGCTTCGGCGCCAGCCTGCCGGAGCTTGCGAAGGCGGCACCCGTCGCGGGCTTCCTGAACACCCTGGTCGACATCAACGGCGACGGCGTCATCCGCAGCGTGCCGCTCATCGCCCGCTACGACGGCGACAAGGCACAGCCGGGCTACTACGAATCGCTGGGGCTTGCGGTGTACCGGCTCGCGAACGGATCGCCGCCGGTGCAACCCACCTTCGCGCCCGGCGGCGGAAGCACGCCCCAGCTCGAATCGCTGAGGGTGGGGCGGCTGCGCATCCCGGTCGACGCCACCGGCAGCATGCAGGTGCCGTTCCGCGGCCAGGGCGGTGCGGACGGCGGATCGTTCCGCTACGTACCCGCCGCCGACGTGCTCGAAGGACGCCTCGCCCCCGGCGAGCTGAAGGACAAGATCGTGCTCGTGGGAGCCACCGCCCCGGGGCTGCAGGACCTGCGCGCCACGCCCGCCGAGGCCGCGTTCCCGGGCGTGGAGGTGCACGCGAACATCGTCTCGGCACTGCTCGAGCGGCGCCTGCTCAGCGTGCCCGACTACGCCCCCGGCTACGAGGTGCTGCTCGTCGTGCTGACGGGGCTCCTGCTCGCCTTCGGGATGTCGCTGCTGTCCGCATCGCGCGCCATGCTGCTGGCCGTCGGCGCGATGGCGGCGCTGATCGGGATGAACGTATGGCTCTACACGGGCTACAGCCTCGTGCTGCCGCTCGGCTCGGCGCTGGCGATGGCGGCCCTGGCGTTCGCGTTCAACATGAGCTGGGGCTACTTCTTCGAGTCGCGCGCCCGGCGCGGCCTCGTGCGGCTCTTCGGCACCTACGTGCCGCCCCAGCTGGTCGACGAGATGATGGCGCAGCCCGACCGCTACAGCATGCGCGCCGAGAGCAAGCCCATGACCGTGATGTTTTGCGACATGCGCGACTTCACGCGCCTGTCGGAGCAGATGGCGCCGGCCGAGCTGCAGGGCTTTCTCAATACCGTCTTCAGCCGGCTCACCGACGTGATCAGCGCCCACCGCGGCACCGTCGACAAGTACATGGGCGACTGCGTCATGGCCTTCTGGGGCGCACCCGTCGACACGCCGGACCACGCCACGCTCGCCGTGCGCGCCGCGCTCGACATGGCCGAAGCCGTGCACGACATCAACCGCATCCATCGCGCGAGCGGCCGGCCCGAGATCAGCGTGGGCATCGGCATCAACAGCGGCGTGATGAGCGTGGGCGACATGGGCTCGGCGGCGCGCCGCAGCTACACGGTGGTCGGCGATGCGGTCAACCTCGCATCGCGCCTCGAGGGCCTGAGCGGGCACTACGGCGTCGAAGTGGTCGCCAGCGGCGCGACGCGCGAACTCGCGCCGGGCTTCGTCTGGCAGGAGCTCGACAGCGTGCGGGTCAAGGGAAAAGCGCAAGCCGTTTCCGTTTTTACGCCTCTCGCCGCGGGCACCCCCGAGGCGCTGCAGCAGGCGCAGCAGATGCTCGAACGATGGAGCGTAGTCCTCGCCGCATATCGCCGGCAGGACTGGGCCATGGGCCGAAACTTGCTGGCGCCCCTGCTCGCCGCGGATGCGAAAAAAGTCCTTTACCAGCTCTACGCCCAGCGTTTAGCCTCGATGGCGTTGCGACCGCAAGACCCGAACTGGGACGGCGCAACCCGGTTCGAGACCAAATGACGACAGACGCATCAAAGGGGTCTTTCACAATGCAGGTTCGTGTGCTGGGTTGCTCGGGCGCCATCGCCAAAGACTGCCGCACCACCTCGTTCCTGGTCGACACGGACCTGCTCGTCGATGCGGGCACGGGCGTCGGAGACCTCACGCTCGACGAGATGGTCGGCATCGACGACGTCGTGCTCACGCACAGCCACCTCGACCACATCGCCGCACTCCCCCTGATGGTCGACGCCGTCGGCGGCCGCCGCTCGCAGCCGCTGCGCGTGCATGCGCTCAGGGACACCATCGACGCGCTGCGCGTTCACATCTTCAACAACGTCATCTGGCCCGACTTCGAGAGCATTCCCAGCCCGCAGGCGCCGTTCGTGAGCTTCCATGACATCGCCGTGGGCCAGCAGCTGCCGCTGGGAAGCCGCGAGCCCAAGGTGGTCGAGGTGCTGCCCGCAGTCCATACCGTGCCGGCCTGCGGCTTCGCCGTGCGGCCGGCCGAGCGAAGAGCCCACTGGGTGTTCAGCGGCGACACCGAGCGCAACGCGCCCTTCTGGGAACGTGTGAACGAACTCGACGTGGCGATGCTGGTCATCGAAACCGCATTCAGCAGCCGCGAGCAGGCGCTGGCGGAGCGCAGCCTGCACCTGTCGCCCCCACTCCTGGCTGGCGAGCTGGCCCGTATCGCCCCGGGCAAGCAGTACCCGATCTACATCACCCACACCAAGCCCGCCGAAACCGACGAGATCATGAGCCAGATCGAAGCCCTGGTGGTCGAGCAGGCGGCAGGCATGGCGCAACGGGACATTCGCTGGCTGAAGGTGGATGGCGTCCTGACTTTCTGACTACCGGTCAGTGACGCGTTGGCATGACAAATTTGTCACCGCGTGTAGCATCTTTAGGCAAGTTGTGTCACACGGTGTAACTCCAATGTGGTCAGAGGTGACACGTCCGGTACGGGAAAGGCGCCCCAAGCGGGTGGCACAGATGCTGCGGAAGGTACCTCGCTCCGGGCAGGTTCCCGGGCGTAACAACCAACCTACCTGGAGTTAGTGAATGAACCGTCGTTCCATCGCACGCAACGTGCAAAAGGGTTTCACCCTTATCGAATTGATGATCGTTGTGGCGATCATTGGTATTTTGGCTGCTGTGGCTTTGCCGGCTTATCAGGACTACACCATCCGCGCCAAGGTGTCTGAAGCGATTCTGGCTGGCTCGTCGTGCCGTACCAGCATTACCGAGACGGTGCAAAGCGCGGTTGGCTCGACCCTCCCGGCTGCTGGAGCCTGGGGTTGCGAATCGAGCGGTTCGACCAAGTACGTTGCTTCTGTGGACACTACGAATACTGGTGTTGTCACTATCACGACATCGGCCGCTACCGATCTGAAGGATGCAGCAAGCAAGACGATCACGATGACTCCTTATGCTGACGCAACTACTGCACTCACCAACACTGACACCGGTAAGACTATTTTCAAATGGGTCTGCGGTCCCGGTACCTCGGGCACGGCTATTAACGCCAAATACCTGCCGGGATCCTGCCGCGGTCAGTAATCAGACGCTCAAAAATTAAAGGCCCCGTCGGGGCCTTTTCTTTTTCCGAAAAAATATGCGAAATCGACTCTCAACTTGGCACTGGGCTACGTTGTATGCGTTGAATCTGACTTTCTGCTATCTTGCGGGGAAAGATTACAACTGGGATCTACTGAATTACCATTTTTATGGGCCCTCGCTGTTGCTGGAGGGGCGTTGGAGCCAAGACTATTTTGCGGGCAGCATTCAGTCTTATTTGAATCCTGTTGCGTATGTGCCATTTTATTTAATGGTCAAATGGGGGTGGCCGGCCCTTCTAATAGGATTGATCCTTTCCACCTTCCAGTTTTTTAATATAGTGGTAATTGGAAGTATTGCGGAAAAGCTGCTATCTGAGCGAGATGAAGACGTTCGCGCGCCGATTTATATGGCGTGTTTGTTGGCGATGATCGCTCCGCCCTATTTGCAGGCGAATGGCTCTTCTTTTAACGATCCATATGGTTCGATTTTTATTCTTCTAGCCCTGCGCATCTTGTTGCAACGCGACTTGGATTTTTGGCGGCAATCTATTCTTGTAGGGCTTTGCTCGGGAGTTGCAGCCGGAATAAAACTGACAAGCGGCACTTTTGCCGTCGCATTTGCGGCCTTCTTCGTGGTTAGAGCTGTACTTGAACGTCGTATTTTGTTTGGCCGTCTTGCAAAAGAATTGATTGGATATGGGGTCGGCGCTGCATTGGCTTTTGCTATCGTTCACGGATTCTGGTCGGTTAGACTATGGCAAGAGTTTGGGAGCCCTGTATTTCCATTTTTTAACGCAATATTTAGGGCCCCGGAATTTCCCTTTGTGAATAACCGTGACTTTCGTTTTCTCGGGAGTGGGTTGTCGGGGCTTTTTCTTCTGCCATTCGATATGCTTCGTGTGCAGAGTTGGATATATAGCGAAGCCGTATCTCCGGATATTCGTCCTTCGGCGTTGGTGTTACTTGCCGCGGCCAGTATTTGTCTGGGGCTATGGCGCTTTTTTTCATCAACTTTAAACGGCTCGCATACACCGGCCCAGAGTTTCTTGCAGAGATTCTCGCTCGCCAATTTTTGGACGCCCGCAGTTAGCGTAGTCTTTTTTGCCATCTTCGCATTCCTGCTTTGGGGTGTCACATCCCGCATTGGACGGTATGCATTTTCACTTTGGCTTCTTTTGGGGCCACTACTTAGTTTGGCTGCGGTCTACGTCGGCGGCGTCAAATTTGCTCGCGTGACTCTAGCTGTGCTGCTTTCTTTGCAAGCCTACATTCATCTTGCTCACGGAGCTTCCCGATGGTCCCCGGTGGCGTGGGAAGAGGCGTGGCTTAATTTTCAATTGCCCCACGCAATTACGGAGCGGCCCGCTGGAATAATTTCGATGGATACGCTATCGTTTTCGGCAATTGCTCCATCTCTTCATCCGGGATCGGGGATGGCGACGATCAACGGAATGCATACGGTAGCAAATGGCAGTGAAATGCCGGCGCGGTTGATTTCCTTGGTTGAGAAATATCGTGCCAATCTCTATGTACTCTATGCTATTGGGCAATTTGGCTCCGAGGATAAAGTGGAAATTTCCTTGGCTAGAGTGAAGATATTGAATGAAAAATTGGCCCCCTATGGAATGAGGATCGAATCCGCGTCTTCCGCATCTGCGTGTGAGTATGGGCGCTTGCCTTTTAATAAGAAGACTCACGCTTGGTCGCTAGAGCCTAATGTTGAGGAGGCCTATGTATTTGCCTTCTGTAAGCTTGTTGAAACATCCGCATCGCAAAAAATGGAGGCGGCAAATAGAAGTCGTTTGAATGACAGTGTTTTCAATATGATTGAGGATGCGTGTCCTGAATCATTCGCTCCCAACAGGGGGGTGACAATTCATCACAATGACGAGTATATCCGTTCCTATTTCAATACGGCATCCGGTTTGTACACTGATCATGGCGCGATATATATGACCGGCTACAGGGTGCTCTTTCCAACCTATATCGGACAGATTGGGGAAATTGAATCGCAAATAAAATATGCTAATTTTAAATGCCCTAAATTGCCTGCTAACCGCTATCTAGAATGAATCGACTTAGGCTTCAGGCGGTATAACAAGAAAATTTTGGGGTCCGATTCCAATCGGCCGCGGACAAATCTTGGAAAACTAAGGGTCAGATTCAAATCAATGACCCGAGCAGCCTCACACGCGGTGGAAGCGCATCGGCGGCGAAGGGCGTGAAGCCGCTCTTGATGGTGACTGCGACGCAGTCCGGTGCCTCGGCGTCGGGAAGGCCTCCAGCGGGGACCGTGGCCTTGTCGACACGACCGCGACGTCCAAGGCAATTGCGCACTCCACCGACAGCCGGCTGTTGCAGGGAGCCGCCAATACCTGGAGAAGGCCGCCGAAGAACAGGGCCTGAACCTGCGCCAGAGCTACACGCGCATCGCTCCGAGGCTGGTCGCGCAGATTGGGCGCCATGCCCGTGCCAAGCAGTTCAAGCGCATGCGCCGCGCCGTTCGCACACTCCGCATGCGCGTGGGGCGGGTGCCGCGCGAGGTGGCGTGTCCCAACTTGGCGCGCTGCCCGAGCAGGTACGAACCAAAGTCAGCGACTTGCTCACTCGCACGGCGCGCATCCTCGCTCAGCGAAGGACAAGAATAAGCCGTATGCCTTGCATGTTCCCATGTCGAGTGCATCTCCAAGGCAAGGCCGAACGCTCTGCGAGTTCGGCGTGAAGGGGAGCATTGCGACGACCTTGAGGGAAGACCTAGTGGCGGGCATGCGGAGCATGCCGGGCAATCGACACGACGGCCACACGCTGGCCAAGACTCTCGAACAAGCGAGCATCCTTGCTGAGTGCGAGCTATCCACGGCGATCGTGGACAAGGGCGCGCAAATCGAAGGGGCGCACATCCTGCGCTCGGGCCATAAGCGGGGCATTACCCAACGCTCAGGGTGACGATTCATTGGCGCGGTGCCATCGAGCGGGCGATCGAGCACATGAAGATGGATGGGCGTCTTGGGCGCAATCCGCTCAAGGGTGCCTTGGACGACGCGCTGCATGCGGTGATGTGCGGCGCCGGCCACAACCTGCGCCTGATCCTGGCGAAGCTGCGACTTCTTTGTGCCTCCTTGGCCTACCTCTTGGGAAGATATCGGCTGCGCTGATGCGGTCCACCACGACCGGTCGTCTTGCATCCGGTGAAGCCGGATTGCTCAGGACGGACCTATACCAACTGCTTTCGGCCGGCATTTGTTCATCGCGATACCTCCAGTTTCAAGATATCGCAAAGACGCCCATCGAAAATCTTTCGCTATTAATTCGATAGTCAACTGCGCGAGTTGGGCGCACCGCAGTCCGATTTTTCATGACTTCCGCAGGGCGCACAAGCCCGCTCCACTTCCCGCCAGTTCAGCAGCCCACATGCGCCGCGCCCTTTCCGCGATCCCTATTCCAGTGATATTTCCCGCCAGTTCAGCAGCTTCCGGAGCACACGCTCGTCGAAGTCGCCCGGCGCCTTGCCGGCGTCGCCCTTGCTGGTTCCGTAGATCAGCCGGGTCTTGCCGCCCACGCGGATGAAATTCAGGTCGGTTACGACGCCTTCTACGCTGATATAGCTCAAGTTGTTCCCATTGGCGTCCACCAGCTTGGTCCTGCCGGAGCCGAAGTCCATCGCGTAGACGCGGCTCTTGCCCGAGGGGTTGCAGGCATCTCCCGTGGGCAGGGTGGTCGAAAAGGCCACGCTGCTGCTGAAGGCCGTGTAAGGGCTGATCACGCGCCAGTTCACGGCGTTTGTGCCCGTGCCGTCGACGCCCAGGTTGACGTACCAGCCCGCTGTGCTGGTGACGGCGGGAATGGCGGAGCCGTCGTCCGGCGGCGTCACGTTGACCATCCGCGCGCGCGTGGCGGGGAAGTCCTGGCCATCTCCGGCCTTCGCAGCAAAGGCGCCCAGGCCCATGCCGCCATCGGCGATGCCGTAGAAGCTTTGCATCTGGCCACTGGCGATGTCCGTGCTGTCCAGCAGCCGGCCGGTGCCCACCAGCACGTAGCGCTCGCGCAGCTTGGGGTGGACTTGGATCAGCGGCTGGGTGGTGATGGGCTGAGCGGCACCGCTGCCGTCTGCAAGTTGCGCGATCTTGGTGGGGGCGGGGTAGCTGCCGGTGCCGTTGATGTCGAAGCGCCAGAGTTGTCCGTTCAGGTCGCCGACGTAGACGGCGTCGGCCGTGAAGTCTGTGTAGTCCTGCACGTAGGCTGCCGGATGCGCCATGCCGTTGGAGGCCACGGTACCAGTGCTCATCTGCTCCAGGAGCGCGCCGTTGGCTGGGTTGACGATGAAAAGATGGCCCTTGCCGTCAGTGTTGTTGTAGCCGGAGCCGAAGATGACAACCCAGCCGTACTTCTTGGTCTTGACCACCACCGGATTGCCGAAGGTGTAGCCCATGTCCACGCAGTCAGTGGTGCAGGTGCCGCCAGCTGCTACTGGCAGTTGGCTGCGCTTGGGGAATTCCCACAGCACCTTGCTGGCCAGGCCCGTGGTGCCGGTTTCGCTGGCGCTCATGGCCGTGGGGTCGGTGATGTCCAGGGCGTAGTAGGTGCGCCCGCCCTTGCCCAGCCCGCCGATCAGCACCGAGTGCCAGTTGGGCGCGGGGCTGGTGGCAGTGTCACTGGTCTGGGGCGCGCGGCCGGCGCGCGCCAGGTCGATGTCGAACGCCAGCGCCGTTGCATCCACATAGTTGCGGTGGGCGTACTGAGGCCGGCCGAGTTGGGCCAGCAGGCCGTCCGTGGCTGCGGTGTCGCTCGGGTCCTTGTTGAACAGCACGCTCGGCACATAGGCGAAGAGTTCCTGGCCCGCGCCGGTCGCGGTGCCGCCCTTGAAAGCGTGCAGCATGCCGTCGTTGGCGCCGACGTACAGCGTCAATGGCCGGTTCTTGTTCGCCTCTTTGAAGGTGCTGTAGCCGGGGTTGCTGGTGTCGGCAAGACGGGCACTGGGCGCGCCCACGGTTGTGACGCGGGAGTTGACGATGTCGCCCAGGCGATTGCGTTCCAGGCCCGTGGCTCCCGCCGTGGAGCGCGCGCGGTAGCCGTTGCCTTCCAGGCTGCTGTCGCCGCGCAGCCACTTCACATAGTTCGCGCTGTCGTCGCCGCTGACGTAGGTGGTGTCGAGTGCGAGCTTCTGCGCGTTGCTGAGGCTGGCGAGCCGGAACGGCACCCCGCCGCCGGCCCCGTTGTTGGCCTCGGGATTCCAGGTCGCCACGCGGCGGCTGCTGTCCCAGCCGGTGGAGGTGGCGGCGGTGCCCAGCTGGTTTTCCAGCGTAGTGCGGGTCGTCCAGCTCGGCGTGCTGGCCACGGTGGGCACGCCATCTGCGTTGAAGGTGATGCCTCGCGCGCTGACCACGCCGCTCCAGTTGGAGGAGTCGTATTGCGCGGAATACGAGACGTCGCCCGTCACCGATGGCTGCGCAGTGGAAAGCGACAGCGAGGTGGTGTAGTTCTTGATGTTGCTGGCGATGCTGGCGAAGGCTTGGGTCAGGCCCGAAACCATGGTGTCGGGCTTGCCGGCGGCGAAGTAGTTGTCGGGGCGTGCCCAGGTCGAGTTGTTGCGTGTGTCGGTCAGGATCTCGCCATTGGTGGACCACCAATCCAGCGGAATGGTGCCGGCGTAGGTGTACGGGTCGAAGTTGATCGCCCCCGTCGCGTCGATCAGTCCCGCTTCCTTGAGCTTGCTTTGCTTGAGCCCGCCGAACTTCGCGGCCAGATAGAACTTGTTGTTGCGTGAGAAGGATTGTTCCAGCACGTCCACCCAGTAGGTCTGCACTGTCTGTGCGCCAGCGAGGTCGGAGCGCAGATCCTTGGTGTTGGCCTCGAAGGCCAGGCCCGCCATGTAATCGGTCGAGTAACGGCTGGCGCCGCCGCTCACGGCATCGCCGCTGGCGCCCAGCCCAGCACCCATGCCCTGCAGCACCTTGGCGTTTCCGGTGGACCTCGGGGCATCGAACAGCCGGTCCCCGGACACCGCCGTCGGCATGGCGGGCTCGTGGTCCGTGAGCGTGTTGCCGGGCACGTTTTTGTCCCGGTGGGTATAGATATCGCCGATGCCGAGCACAAAGTTGCGCTGGCAGGAATACAGGATCGGGTCATCCCACGTGCCGATGATGGGGAAGCCGTCCGTCCACCGGGCCTTTTGAGCCGCGTTGCCGCTCGAGATGTCCGACCATGAAGCCACGTTGCCCTGATTGCTGAAGTAGCGCAGCGCGGCGTAGTAAAGCTCGTTGACGGGGTCGTAACTCTTGTACTGGCCGGGCGAGAGCTGACCGAACTTGTTGAGGTAGTTCATCACGCCGCTGTCGCTCACGCCGGTGCTGCGGGCGTCGTCGCTGTCCGGGTTGCGGATGAAAACACCCGTGGTGGCATTCCATTCAGCGGCGGCGTTGGTGACTGCGGCCTGGCCCGGCATCGGTTTGGTGGGCCCCACGAATTTCTGGCGGGCACGCATCACGCCGCCATCGCGCAGTTCATTGTCATCGTTCAGGTAGCCGAAGGCGCTGAAGCGGATGTCGTTCGCGTATTTCTGCACCAGCCCCTCGGGCTTCCAGCCGTTCGTGTACTGCTTGCAGTTGGTCTCGACGCCGCCCGCTGCTGCGGAAGGGTCGCAGACCTTCGTGCGCATCGTGAGATCGTAGGAGGCGTTTGCGCTTGTCATGGCCTCCACGGTGCTGAATGCGGCGCCGTCGTCCAGTGGCTCCGAGAAACTTGTGTAGGCGGTGGCATTTGGGAGCTGCCATGACAAGACGACGCTGGCACCGCCCGTGTTGTCCCACTGGTCGATCCGGACTGAAAACGACTGCCCCGCCGTAAGAGCGATGTCGCTTGTGACATCTGCGTTGGTTGCGTCGGTGTAGGTGGCGTTGTTGATCCGCCTGTTGGCGTTGGTGAAGTTGCTGCTGCCAGTCGTGTCCACATAAAGCCGCGCGCCATCGTCGTGCTGGAGCTTGAACTTGTAGTTTCCCGTCGCTGGCGCGACGAAGGTTCCTGTGAACTGTGTTGAGAACTTGTCCGCGTCGATGTTTGCCCTAGGGGATCCGGACCAGACCTGGTTCGCGCTGACATTGTTGTCTGTATATAACGGACTGGTCAGGTTCGCATTGCCGCTGAGAGCGGTGCCGTTCCAGTACTTGACCGTGAACAGTCGCTGGGTTTGCTGCGAAAAGCGCATGCGAAAACCCATGCCGTTGACCCGGATGCGGAAGTTCGTTGCGCTGGCAAAGGGTGTTGCCCCGGCGATATAGGCCGAAGGAAGAGAACGGTCACCGAACAGGCCCTGGCCCGAGTGCCAGCCTTTTTCAAGAATGGTTTCCGTCTCGGTATCGACGACGCGGCGTCCGCCCGTCATGGCCCAGCGGAAGGGGTCGATGGTGGCCGTGGCGGCCCAGTTCAGGAAGTTGCCGCTCCATTTGCCGGAGCAGGTGCGGTTGGTGGCCAAGCCGGCGGGCCGGAAGGAGCTCGTGTCCCCGGTGTTCGTGTCGTTAGGCGCGGCGTTGTACTGGTAGGTGTAGCACTTCTCCGGATCGAAGTAGCCCAGGAATCGGGTGGTGGGCGCATAGTTGTCGGTGTGCGCTGTGCGGGAGGCTGTGGGCCATTCCACTGACAGCGTCAGCGCCAGGTTGCCGGGCACGGTGGCGCTGGCAAAGACAGGTTGGTCGGCCAGCGCGGCGGCATGGGCCACGCCCTGCCAGGGCAATGTGATCATCAGCGCCACGGCAACGGCGCGCTTCGAGGTGAGGGTTCGGCTTGTCATGGCGGGGCGTCCGGCGCGGGGGCGGATCAATCGGTTTCTGGCTTGGTGAAGGTGCTCTGGATGAACACCCGCGTGTTGCGCGGGCCAAGGACGCGCGCACTGACGCGGTAGATGGGCTCGGTCACGTAGGCCAGGCCGGTACTGCCGCCGGGGCGCAACTGGGCGCTGCCGCCGGCCGGGTTGCTCAGTGGGGTGGCGCAGCCTTCCTTGCCCTGCAGTTCGGCGGTCTGTGTGTCGTTGATGCACAGGCGTTCGACGACGTAGCGGATCTTCACGTCGTTGGTAGCACCGGTGAGGTCGTTCGTGGTCTTGCCGACGGCGGCGAATCGCGTGTCGTCGAGCAGTGCAAGGGGAATGCCCTGGGCATTGGTTGCGAGGGGCACGGCGCTGTAGTTGTTGTCCTTGCTGGCACTGGCGGGATAGCTGACCTTCACAGCCTTGGCGATGGCCTGTTCGGCCTGGTTGACCAGATCGCGGCGGAAGGCGAGGTTGCCTGCGCCGGCGAGCGAGCTGTTCATCGAGCGCATGACGGCCACGCCGCTGGCCAGCAGGACGACGAGCACCACCAGGGCGACCAGCAGGGCGGCGCCGCGCTCGTTGCGCCGGGCACGGGAGAGGGGGCTGATGACGGTGAAGTTCATGGCAGGACGGAAGCGGCCCGGTCAGGGCATGAGTGCGTTGCGCAGGGGGATCGTGGTTTCGACCACGCGGTGCGCGTAGTGGCGGTCGGCATCGGAAAGCGTGACGGTGCTTTCGCCAGGCAGGCTTTTGAGCAGCGTGTATTCCGCATCGGCCGCGAGCTGCGGCTGGCGCGCGCCGCTGCGCAGCAGCAGGCTGACACGCACGCCGACGATGCGGCGAAGGTGCTCGGGCGGGCTTTCGGCCAGCAGGGTCGCGGGGGCGTAGGTGCCGGTGGGTGCCTGCCAGCTCAGGCTTGTCGTAGCGAAGTTGCCGGTGCTGATGTTGTTGTCCACGCGATAGACGGCGCGCAGCGCGACCACGCCTTCGGCCACGGCCTCGGGCGTGTCGGCGCCGCTGGTCTGCAGGAGGTCGCCGCGGTACAGAACGTGGTCGGTGCCCACGCCGAACAGGTCCAGGCGCAGATCGCTGGCCTTGCCCATGCCGGAGATGAAGCTGCCGCGCTCCGCGAGACCGGCGCCGATCACCGTGCCGAGCTTGCTTGTGTCGCCCACATAGGTGCCGCCGATATCGAGCAGCTTGGAAGGCGTGGCGTTGGCCGGGAAGGCGCTGAAATCCGAAGCCACCTGTGTGATCACGCATTCGCTGGGCGTGCCGGTGCTGGCGCTGACGAGCAGCACGTCGCCCGGCTGGAAGCCCAGAGTGTTGTCGAGTTCGATCTGGCTCCCCGAGAGGTTGGCCCGGACCTCTCTGCCCACGCCGCCGATGCCGGCGCTGCCAGCCACGACCATCAGGATGTCGGAGCCGCCGGCCGACTGGCCCTGGCCGATGAGCACGGGTGTCGCACCCAGCTTGGCCTGGCCCGCGGCGCCGCCCAGGAAGCCGGCAAAGGGCGCTGGCAGCACACTCGCGCGGGGCAGCACGGCGGTGGCTCCGCGCTTCGCATTCAGCTTGCAGCCCAGGGCGCCGTTGGTGTCCGCGCCTGTGCCGTCGGATGCATTCCAGCCCTGCATGAAGCCGGAGCCGGCGTTGCGCAGGGCGCGGTCGATGACGGTGGCGGCATAAGCGCCGCCCTGGGTCATGTCGTTGAAGCCGGTGGTCACGCGCTCGTGCTGGCGGCCGACGACGATCATCGTGGTGACGACCAGGACCACGAGGAGGCCGATGGCCAGCGCGACCAGCAGTTCGACCAGGGTCAGGCCGGCCTCGCGCAGGCGGTGTGTTGCGAAAACGGGAGTGGGGGCGGGCTGCATCATGGGCTGCCGATCAGGGAACGGGAACCACCGGGAGATAGGCTCGGGTGCTGAGGGTGCCGCCTTCGTCGGCGCTCTTTCTGGAGGGCTGCTTCCAGGTGATGGCAACGTCGGCAGCACTCCCCGAGAGGGTGGCGTCGCCCGGCACGGCGGTGACGGTGCCATCGCCATTGGGCAGCCGGCTGCCCACCGTGGTGTCCCAGGCCGTGACGTCGTCGTCGGCTACGGTGGTCGAGCGATTGATCCACATCGCGGCGATGATCTCGTCGGCAAGCAGGGCGGCCTGGTTGCGGTCTTCGGCATCGTTGGCGACGTTGATGGCACGGGCCTGCAAGCCGATGAGGCCGAGCACGCCGAAGGAAAGGATCAGGACTGCGACCAGCACTTCGATCATGGCGACGCCGTGCTGGGAGCGGCGGGACGGGGAGGCGGGTGTCATGGTGTTCTCGGATGAGGTGCCGTGGGCCTGTCAGGCCGGGCAGCCATCGGGTGTGGTCGTGGCGTCGAAGGTCTTGCTCGGGTCGCACATGCGGACTTGCCCGCCCACGTTGACCAATACGCGCAGGCTGCGCGTGGCCCCAGTGAGCGCCACGCCATAGATTTGCGCGGGGCCGCCCGAAGGCAGTTCGCACGATTTGCCGGTGATGCCAGGCGCGCTGTTGTATTTCAGGCGCCCCAGGCTGCTGAAGCACAGTACGGCTGGGCCGGTGATGGCAACCTCGGAACCGACATCGTCGATGACGCCGGTGTCGAGCAGCGCCATGCTTTCGCTGGAGCCGTCGGGAACAACCGTGTACGCGGCCCAATGCTTGCCGTTGATCGCCGCCGCAACGGGTGTATCGCCCGAGGGCGTGGCGTTGGTGAGAATGAACACGACTTGCTGGTTGCGGCGCATGGCCTCGGTTTGTGCCGTGCGCAGGCCGTTCTGGAGCGTGTTGGCGACGGCGCGCACCTTGTTGTTGCGCACGAAATCGATCAGTAGCGGCGCAGCAATGCCCAGCATGACAGCCAGCACGGAGATGGTGACCATCAGTTCGATGAGAGTGAAGCCCATCGTGGCACGACGCCGACTGAGGTGGCCGAGGCCGACATTCAGCATGCCTGGCCCTTCTTGAGGATCCACGCGGAATTGCAGGTGGGGCCCCAGGCGCTGGCGGTGGTCGAGCGCACGTTCTGGTTGGTGACCTTGAAGGTGAAGCCCAGGCCCGTGGCCTGAATGGTGTAACTGGTAGCGTCGGGCGTGCCGTCGCACGAGAGGGCGAACTTCCCCGCATTGGGCGCCGTGGAGCAAGGCGTCGCGGCGCCGCCGGAGATCGTCGCGAAGGTGCGGTGATTCTGGTAGTGGCGTTCCATGTCGGCCTGCAGGCTCATCAGGCCGGCCGTGCCTTCGGCGATCTGGCCACGCAGGACGTAGTCTCTATAGGAGGGATAGGCGACGGCCGCCAGGATGCCGATCACCGCCACCACGATCATCAACTCGATGAGAGTGAAGCCTGCGGCGGCGCGGCGGAGATTTCGGACTTGTCGGATAGCGGAGGGCATCGATGTAGCACCGGACGGCAATTTGTGAACAAACGCACCTAAATGTGGCCGAATGTGAACAAGGATGATGCCGAAACCTCCTCTCGAAGCCCGTGCCGTTTGTCGGCTGTGCCCGACCGTTTGGAAACATTTGTAAATATCTGGCGGGCAGCGACTGCCTGCCTGCCCAATTCGTCTGATGCCTTTCCTCAGTTCGGCACTGATCGCCATTCCTTTCCTGTTCCCTTTGGTTGCCGGTCCGTCGGTGCATGTATGGCAGTTGCTTTGTTCGTGGACCTGCGCAGCACTCCTGCTGCTGAGCAACGCCAATTCCGGGTCTTCTCCTGCTCGCGTTCTCTGCTGGCTCGCGATCTGCGCAGGATGCATCGCGCTGTTCCGTGGCGACGGGCCGGGCAGCTGGGTGGTCGCCTGCGTCGCAGTGGGGGGCGTCGGGGTTGCGGCGCTAGTGGGAGCGCGCATGGCTGGTTCCGGCGGAGCAGCTTCCTCATTGGCGTGGGGAATCCTGGCTGCGGGCCTGATCAGTGCCGTCCTTGGCCTTCTGCAGTACTACGGCAAGGCTGAATGGCTGTCTCCCTGGACCAACTCTCCCCCTGTCGGGCAGGCGTACGCCAACCTTCGCCAGCGCAACCAGTTCGCAACGCTGATCAGCATGGCTTGCGTGGCTGCCCTGTGGCTTTACGCGACGCGACCCTCGGCAAGCGTTCGGCGTTGGTTGATCGCTTCAGCGCTGCTCCTTCTGGTGGCCGCAGGCGCCTCGACATCCCGTACGGGGTTGCTGCAACTGTTGTGCATCTTCGGGGTGGCGGCTTTCATCTCGCGACGGGAACGCAGCTCGGCGTCCCCCGAAAGAGCCGGAACGTCCGGTCGGCTTCCGCCTCCAGGGCTCCTCCTCGCCACCATCCCCCTCTACTTCGCCATCGCCTGGCTCCTCCCCCAATTGGCCGGCGGCGGCGAAGGCGCAGTCGAAAGCATGCTCCAACGCCTGCACACAGGCGCCCCCCAGGACCACAGCCGCCTGATCCTGTGGCGCAACGTGCTCACGCTGATCGCCCAGCACCCTTGGACCGGCTGGGGGTGGGGCGAACTCAGCTTCGCCCACTACAGCACTCGGTACGACGGCGCCCGCTTCGTCGAGATCCTCGACAACGCCCACAACCTCCCGCTGCACCTGGCGGTGGAACTGGGCATTCCCGCCGCCGTGCTGATCTGTGGCGGCTTTCTCTGGATGGTGATTGCCGCGCGGCCCTGGCGCGAACGGGACCCCGCCCGCCTGATGGCCTGGGGCATGCTGGGAGCGAACGTGCTGCACAGCCTGCTCGAGTATCCGCTCTGGTATGGCCCGTTCCAGCTGGTGTTCGGCCTGTGCCTCGGCATGCTCTGGCCGGGCAAGGGGCGTTCTGCGATATCTGCGATATGGCCTGCGCTGTCGTCGCTGGCAGCGGTCGCGATGCTGGCGATCGTGGGGCTCGCGGGCTGGGACTACATCCGCGTCAGCCAGATCTATCTGCCACCTGACGAACGGCTCCCGGCTTACCAGGAAGACACGCTCGCCAAGGTGCGTGGAACCTGGCTGTTCACGCGCCAGGCCGAGTTCGCGGAGTTGACGCTGGTCGCCGTGACACCCGCCAACGCCGCCGAAATGCACTCGCTCGCGCAGCGGGTGATCCATTTCTCGCCGGAGCCGCGCGTCATCATCAAGCTGATCGAGAGCGCCCGGCTGCTCGGGCGCGACGCTGAAGCGAGGGCGCAGGCGGAGCGTTTCAGCGAGGTCTATCCGCAGGAATTCGCCCGCTGGCTGAAAGAAGCCGATCGCGACCCGGCACAGCTGCCGCCGCCGCAGTAGAGCAACAGAAGTGGATCGGCAGGCCGCTCGTGCGAGCTGGCCATTGGCATCGAGCGCGAGCGCCCGGCTTCGCGGTACGAGCGTGACTTTTTCTACGGCCTTCGCCCGCATGAGCTCCAGTCGTCGAACGGTCGCGCGCGGCTGACAAGCGGCATCTTTAATACTTTCAAACTCATTTAGCATCGAAAAACACATATAGACACAAGCGTTGCGAGGGAGGACTCCAACCATGCTCATGAAGCGCAAGGCGTTTCATTCCAGCGGCTTCACGCTCATCGAACTCGTCGTCGTCGTCACGATGATGGGCATCCTGCTTTCGCTGGCCGTGCCCAGCTTCGTCGCGATGCAGAGGAGCTCTGCTGCCGCGACGCTCGGCAACGAATTCGCCATGGCCATCGGCTTCGCGCGCTCCGAGGCCATCGCGACGAACAAGTGCGTCACCGTCTGCGCTCCCGCGGACATCACGGTCGCGGATCCGGTCTGTACCCAAAGAGGGCGCGAATGGAGCGGCGGCTGGATCGTCTTCTCCAATCCCAAGTGCGACAGCGTCGCGACCGATGACACTGCGCGGCTGCTGAAGTTCTACATCGGCAAGACGGGCGGCCCCACGCTGACCGCGCCCACCGGCAAGGTCGCGACACTGCGGTTCGACGCGCGAGGCCGATCGAGTCTTGCCGGACAGCAGGCGCTGGATCTCGCGCCCGCAGGCGGCTCCGCCACCAAGGTCATGTGCCTGGACATGATGGGACGCGCCCGCGTCGGCAACGTCGGCGGCATCAGCTGCAACGACAGCAACCAGAACTAGGCGGGGGACGGATGATGTTTCGCGCTCGTCAATCGGGTGTGGCGCTGATCGAGGCGCTGGTCGCTCTCCTGGTCTTTTCGCTCGGGCTGGTTGCCATCGCGAGCCTGCTGGCCGTCGCGCTGAAGTACCAGACTGGCAATGAGGCCCGACTGAACGTCTCGGCCGTGATCGACGACCTGTCCGAGAGGATCCGCGTCAACGCGCCCGGAGCGAATGGATATTCGGGTGTCGTCGCAGGTGTCGGCGTGGAGGGCAAGGGCTATCTGCTGACCGACGCCTATTCGGAGCAGGTCGCCGAGGTGGCCACCGAACCAGCAAAGGATTGCGCGAGCGCTGTCTGCACACCGGCGGAGCTGGCCGTCTTCGACCTCGCCCGCTGGAAGAACATCCTGCGCGCCGCGTTGCCGGGGGGCGCCGGCTACGTCACCGGGGATGTCCGCGCCGGGTTCGACGTCAGCGTCATGTGGTTCGACAAAGGCGCTGTAGATGAGAAGGGTAACGCCCTGGAGCAGGCCGCTTGCACCAGGAAAAAGGAGGACCTGCAAACGGGCTCCGCACGTTTCTGCTGCCCCGAGGGAGCGAAGGCACCGGCTGGCGTGCGCTGCTATACCGCGAGGGTCCTTCCATGAAAAGCCGTGCTTGCAGGTCGCGCGGCCTCACGCTGGTCGAACTGCTGGTAGCCATCGTGATCGGGTTGCTGCTCGTTGCCGCAGCGGGCTACCTGTTCATCTCGACGACACGAGCCTCAAGGGCCATCGACGCCAGCGCGCAGCAGCAGGAGGCCGCGAGCGTCGTGCTGGACATCATCGGCCGCGACCTGAAGAACGCGGGCTTCTATCCCGCCAGCTTTCCCGTCTCCAGCGAATCCCCCAGGTTCCAGGGTGCCTATTCGAACATCGTCTCGGCCTCGGCCCACGCCTTCGACCAGGGCATCTTCGGATGCAGCTCGGGGCTGTTCGACGTGGAGAAGGGTACTTGCCCTGCAGTCAAGGACGGAGAGCCCGATTCGCTCGTCGTCAACTACTTCTCTGCCGACAACTTCGAGACCGAAGGCGTGGGCACGAGAAAGGACTGCCTGCGCCAGGACGTGGAGCTCGCCGAGTTCAGTGGAACGAAGTACAACGAGGCTCGCGCTGGCAGCGGTGCGAAAGGCACGGGCACCGTCGCGCTGCCGCTGTTCATCAGCAACGTCTACGGCCTCGGCGCGAGCTACACCTATCAGCAGGACGGCCGGTCCATCTCGACGCGCAGCTTCCGCTGCGCCGGCAACGGACCCAACACCAAGCCTTATCAGCCCATTGTGCCGGGCGTCACCCAGCTGAGGTTCCGCTACGGCGTCTCCGAGGCCAATACGCTCGAAGCGCCTGCGCGTTTCTTCACGGCAACGGAAGTCAACCGTCTTTCGGTCGCCACCATCAACGGGGAGAGCAAGACGGGATGGCAGCGCGTCGTCGCCGTCCAGGTGTGCGTGATGACCAGGACGCTCGACGCCTCCGTGAGGCAGACATCCGGCGGAAGCTATGTGGACTGCGACGGCACCTCCGTCTCGTTCACCGATTCGGATCGCGCCGTCTACAAGCAGCAGACCCGCATCTTCGGCGTCCGCAACAACCTCACGAGGACATTTTGAAGATCCCGCGCTACCCTGCCGCCGAACGCGGACTCGCCATGGTCGTGGTGCTGGTGTTCATCCTGATCCTGTCGGGCGCTGCCGCCTTCGCCGTGCGGCGCGTGATGTTCGGCGAGCACGTCGCGCGCAATGTGCTCGACATGGAGGTCGCCAGGCAGGCGGCAGAGGCTGCCCTGCGCGATGCGGAGCGAGACATCTCCCTTGCAGCCGACGTGGAGGGCGCAGCCTGCGCACGTGGCGACGACCGTCCTATCAAGTCGGCCTACGGCGAGCCGAACTTCGGCACCGACTGCCCGCGTGGCCAGTGCCGCTTCGGCGACCAAAGCCCCGCGGCCTATTACGCAGCCAGCAACTCCAAGTCGAAGACCAATCCAGAGCCCTGGTGGCCGGCGGCCATTGGCGGTGTCGGCTGGAAGGCGTCTCCGCCCTCGACTTGCAATTTCACCGGCGCGGTGCCGCTCGGCACCTTCACCGGCACGCCTGGAGTCACTGGCGTGTCGCGCCAGCCCGAGTACCTCATCGAGTACATGCAGCGCGGGGACGACATCTATTTCAGGAATACCGCCCGCGGCTGGGGGCTCGATCCGAACACCGAAGTCGTGCTGCAAAGCTACTTCAAGCGAAGCTGAAAAATGAAATCATCGATCCCGAAGCTGGTTGCGATGCTGGCACTGGTTGGCGCCGCCGCTTCCAATGCCCAGATCCAGGCGATTCCGCCCAATGTGAATCCGGACCCCAACCTCCCGATGGTGGTGCTGAACGTGTCCAAGGACTACAGCATGTTCAGCCGCGCCTACACCGACTACGAAGACCTGAACTTCGACGGCAGCATCGATTATTTCTTCCTGCCCCATTTCAAGTACTACGGCTACTTCGATCCCACGAAGTGCTACAGCTACAGCACGCAAAGCGGCAATTTCGTTCCGAACAAATTGGCCGACAGGGAAACGGTCAACGGAGATCCTGCGGGCTCGCAAAGGTATTACTGCGCCGGCGCATCCGCGACCACCTCCAGTCTCTGGAGCGGCAATTTCCTGAACTGGGCCACCATGTCCCGCATGGATGTGCTGCGCAAGATCCTCTACGGCGGCTTGCGTTCCACCGACGAGGCCGGCTCGCCGGGCAGACCCGGCAAGACCGTGCTCGAAATGGCATTCGTGCCTCGCAACAGCCAGGCCTATGCGAAATACTACAACGGCCGCGACTTGATCCGCCTCACGCCGTTCTCCTATGCGAGCGGACTGACCCTGTGCCGGCGTCATGAAAATCCTGGAAGCGGCGATACGCAGGAGTCGCAGGTATCCACTTTGAGGCCCGTGATTCGTGCGGCCGAAGGCAACTACATCCTCTGGAACATGACGGAAGTCCTGAGCTGCAACTGGAGCAACGAGCAACGATATGGGTGGCAGCCGTCGACCGTGCAGTTCATGACCGACAACTATGTGGGAGCTGGCGGCGCATCGGCCCACAACGGCAGCTTACCTTCAAGGGCCGACGAATACCTGGCCCGCGTCGAGGTCTGCAAGAAGGACCTCATCGGGGAAGAGCGCTGCAAGCAGTATCCGAACTCGAACCTGAAGCCTATCGGCCTGCTGAATGAGTTCGGCGAGAGCAGCGATTACGGCCGCAGTCCGGCCAAAGCCGAATTCGCGATGTTCCTCGGTTCCTTCGACACCAATCTCGATGGTGGCGTGCTTCGAAAGAACATGTCGGAGATCAACGACGAGATCGATGCGCAGACCGGCGTGTTCAAGGTTTTTTCCGACGCCAATGACCGCGGCATCATCTATTCGCTGAACCAGCTGAGGCCGTTCGGGTACAACCCCTCAAAGGGAATTTACTCGACGACCTGCACCTCCTACAACATCGAGAATGGGAAGTGCCCGTCATGGGGCAATCCCATCGGCGAAATTCTCCTGGAGGGGCTGCGTTACTACGCCCACCACTCCAAACAAAAGGCCCTCTACAGCGGCGGAAAAAAAGACGAGACGCTCGGCCTGCCGTCTCCCGCCTGGATCGATCCGCTCCAGGCAAATCCGGTCTATCCGAATTCGCAGAAGTCGCGTGAGTCGCTTTACGGCAAGAACATCTGCCGCCCGCTCAACATGGTCACCGTCTCCAGCGGCGTGGGAACCTTCGATGGAGACAAGATGGGCGCCTTCAACGACAGCGCTTCAGGCATCGGCGCACCGCATAGCGCCGCCTATTACACGGACCTCATCGGCAACTCCGAGCATGAAGGCATTTCGGGCACGACCCGCCTGGCGGGCTCCAACGGCACGGACGTCAACGGCATCTGCACCGGCAAGCTCATCGGCAACCTGAGCCTCGTGGCGGGCCTGTGCCCCGAGGCGCCGAACATGCGGGGTACCTATCTTGGCGCGGGCGCCGCCTACTACGCGCATGTGAACCGCGTTCGCTCCGACCTGACCGTGCCCGTGGACGCCAACGCCAACGTGTTGAAGGTCCGGCAGTACGCGGTGACGATGTCGGGTGGGTCGGCGTCCATCCGCATTCCGGTTCCGGGGTCCAATCCAAGCAAATACGTCTTCATCACCCCCGCCAGCATTGATTGGAGCGGTACACCCCCTCTCCCGGGCAACATGGTGGACTTCAAGGTCCTGAGGCGCGCGGCGAACGGCGAATCGGGAACCTTTCTCGTGCTCTGGCAGCACCAGGCGCTCGGCGAAGACCAGGACCAGGACATGCTCGGCTCGATCCGATACGAGACCGATGCGAGCACCACGCCGCCCACGCTGCGCATCTTCACGCAGACCCTGGAGTCGAACACCGGGCATGCCAAGCCCTTTGCCTTCGGCTACACCGTGGTGGGCAGCGACAAGGACGGGAGCCACTTCCACAGCGGCATCAACAACTATGCCTCCGGAGAGTCGAGTGCCGTCTATGCTTCCTCCAGCAAGCAGGCCGCGCCCAGGCACACGGAAGACAAGTGCTATCTGAACGACGACGGGACAACACCGCCCGACTGGCGTTACGACAAGGCCCCGCGCCTGTGCGTGAAGATCGGCGACGTCTTCGTCAAGGGCGAGACCCGGCTCGACTACAAGATGATCGGCTCAGGCGACGTAGCGATCCAGGACCCCCTCTGGTACGTTGCCAAGTACGGCGGCTTCAAGGACTCTGAGAAGAATCCGACCGGATTCCCCGACGCCGTCTCCAAGTGGGACGTCAAGCGTGCCGACGGCGCCGCCTGCGGGGCTGCCGGCCAGCCCAGCTGCAGCGACGGCATTCCTGACAACTACTTCCTCGCCCGGCGCCCGGACCTGCTCGAGGAATCGCTGCGGCAGGTCTTCGCGGACATCACCGGCAACTCGAACTCCGCCCCGGCCGTGTCGCGTCCCGACCTGCGCGCCGGTGACTACAAGTACGTCGCGAACTTCTCGGCCTCCGACCTGCACGGCGAGCTGCTGTCGTACCGGCTGGATTCGGCAGGCAATTTCGGCAGCACGCCCTCCGCGAGGGGGCAGGTCAACCTCACGAACGCGACGACGCGCGAGATCATCACGAACCTCGGTACCACCGGCGTGCCGTTCACCTATGCAGGCCTGAACGTCCCTGCGGGCGCTGCATACCTGGCCGGCCTCAATGCATCGACGAGCGTGCAGCAGGACATCATCGGCTACCTGCGCGGCACCCGCACCAGGGAGAAGCTGTACGGCGGCACCTTCCGCGACCGGAACTCGGATTCGATCATGGGCGGCGTGGTCAATTCCAACCCCTGGCTTCAGGACCGGCCCGCGGCCAACTTCTTCGGCTCCGTCTTCGAGGGCTACGGCACCTTCAAGACCGCACAGAAGTCGCGCGCCAAGCTGGTCTGGGTGGGCGCCGCGGACGGCATGCTCCACGCCTTCACCGCCGATACGCTGATGCCGGTGATGTCCTATGTGCCGCAGGCGCTCTCCTCGCGCCTCAAGGAGTTGCCGGACGCCACCATCACCGAGTTGCGCGCCTATGCGGACGGGTCTCCCTTCACCGCGGACGTGAAGACTTCCGCCGCGACCAGCCCATGGAAGACCTACCTCTTCTCCAGCCTCGGGCGTGGCGCGAAGGCGATCTTCGCGCTCGATGTGACGTCACCTGGGGCGCTGACCGAGGCGAATGCCGCCAGCATTTACAAGTGGCAGTTCACCGCAGCGGACGATGCCGATCTCGGCTACGTGGTCTCCGACGGCGGGGTGCATCCGGCAAGCAATCAGGCCGCGCAGGTCGCCAGGATGGCCAACGGCAAGTTCGCCGTGCTCTTCGGCAACGGCGTGTCGAGCACGTCGGGCAAGACCGTGCTCTACATCCTCTTCATCGACGGGCCGAGCTCGGCCGGAAAGTGGGTCGACAACGCCCACTACAAGCGCATCGAGGTCGGCACGGCGGGCGGCGGCGGACTGATGCAGCCCACCTGGCTCGATACCAACGACGACGGCATCGCCGACGCGATCTATGCGGGCGATCTCAAGGGCAACATGTGGAAGTTCGACGTCTCCAGCACCGATGTGACGGACTGGAAGGAGGCCTACGGCAAACCGCTGTACTCGGCGCTGGACGCTTCGAGCAAGACGCTGCCGATCACGACTGCGCCGGTGCTGCGCTTTCATCCCCACGGCGGCCAGGTCGTGGTGTTCGGCACGGGGCAGTCGATCTTTTCCGGCGACTTCCCCGACACGGTACGGCAGCACCGCATCTTCGGAATCTGGGACAAGCCGGGCTATGCCGCCGCCCCCGGCGCCATTCCCTCGGGCGTCACCGATCTCCAGCAGCGCACGTGGGGCCTCGACACGGCGAAGGCCGAGGCGATCGTCCAGAGCGCCACCGATGCCATCGACTGGAGCAGCAAGAAGGGCTGGTATGTGAATATTCCAACGTCGTTGTCTTCGGGCATGGTGCTGGGCAATCCGAAGGCCGTGGGCAAGGACGTCAACATTCCCATCGTCTACAAGAAGGCAACGCAGGGCGTCGTGTGCGCCGACACCGGAGTGGGCGCGGACGTGCAGGTGAACGGTGTCGCGGGCGTCTCCATGACGCCGAATCTCTTCGGCATTGCCGGCGCTGCCGGCGCGGTGATCGGCATCGTCGGCCTCGACCAGCGCTTCGCCATCCCCGAGGACTCGACCGCCCGCTGCACCGCGGGCCTGTCCTGCGCCCGGATCGTCGGGCCGAACTCGGACGTCACGATGAAGAGGAACACCACCCAGTCGCGCATCTTCTGGCGCGAGATCCCCGGCCTGAAGACCACCGTGGAGAAGCACCGATGAGCGCGGCGCGCAAACGTGCGGGAGGCTTCACGCTGGTCGAGGTGATGATCACGGTGGTCATCATCGCGATCCTCAGCGCCATCGCCTACCCGAGCTACAAGGAGCAGATCGCCAAGGGCAAGCGCGCGCAGGTGAAGGCCTCGCTCTCCCAGGCCCAGCAGTGGCTGGAGCGGCACTACAGCGAGAACTACAGCTACGCGAAGACGGCGGGCGGAACAGACATCAACGCGGACGGCGGGATCTTCAAGACGCAGTTCGGAACTTCTCCCTTGCCGGGTGGAGGTGCCGCGAACTACACCATCGCGCTGACGCCCAACGCGGCGGGCACCGGCTACAGCCTGAAGGCGACCCGCACGGGTTCGATGAGCGGAGACCGTTGCGGCGACTATGTCGTCACCCACACCGGACGGAAATCGGTCGAGAACTACACGGGCTTCGATGCGGCGCTCGCGGCTGCGAGCGAATGCTGGAACTGAGCCGCGGTTCCCGGGTTCCTGAGAAGGCGGGCTACCCCGCCACCCAGCTCCCCGACTTGCCCCCATGCTTCTCCAGCACATGCACGTCGGTGATCCGCATGCCGCGGTCCACCGCCTTGCACATGTCGTAGATCGTCAGCAGCGCCACCTGCACGGCGGTCAGCGCTTCCATCTCCACGCCCGTCGGCCCCACGGTCTCGACAGTCGCCGTGCACACCACCTGGGGGGCGCTTCCCGCATCGGCCAGGGCGAACGCCACCGCCACGCGGGTCAGCGCCAGCGGGTGGCACAGCGGAATCAGGTCGCTGGTCTTCTTGGCTGCCTGGATGCCCGCGATGCGCGCGATGCCCAGCACGTCGCCCTTCTTCGCGGTGCCGGACTCGATCAGCGCGAGCGTCGCCGCCTGCATCTCGATGCGGCCGGTGGCGACGGCCACGCGGTGGGTGGCGGGCTTGGCGGCCACGTCGACCATATGGGCCTGGCCCTGGGCGTCAAAATGGGTGAGGGTGCTCATGGGTGAACGATCGGGTTGGACGTGCATCATACGAGCCCGAGCCCTTGACGAGGAACGCCGCGCTTGACTCCCCAACGCCACTCCCGAAACCAGCGGACGCCCGCCCTGCGGTCGTTGTGCGCTAGTGTTTTGATAGCTTCCCAGGTGCTGCTGCCGGTGCCCGCGCTGGCGCAGATCCAGCAGGTGCTGCCCGGCATGGGCGACGGCGGCGAGATGACCGCCAGCGCCGAGCGCCACCTGGGCGACCAGATCGCCCGCGAGCTGTACCGCGACACCGACTACATCGACGACCCGGTGATCGCCGCCTACGTGCAGGACATCTGGCAGCGCCTGCTGGCCGCCGCCCGCGCGCGCGGCGAGCTCACGCCCGAACTCGACGAGCGCTTCGCGTGGACGATCCTGCTGGGCCGCGACCGAAACATCAACGCCTTCGCGCTGCCGGGCGGCTATCTCGGGCTCAACCTCGGGCTGGTGGCCGTGGTCGGCAGCCGCGACGAGCTGGCCACGGTGCTCGGGCACGAGCTCTCGCACGTCACGCAGCGCCACATCTCGCGGATCATGACCCGGCAGGGCCGGCAGATGCCGCTGATGATCGCTGGCCTGATTCTCGGGATGATCGCGGCCGGCAAGAGCCGCAATGCCGACGCCGGCCAGGCCATGATCATGGGCAGCCAGGCGATGTTCGCGCAGAACCAGCTCAACTTCTCGCGCGACATGGAACGCGAGGCCGACCGCATCGGCTTCGGCGTGATGACGCAGGCCGGCTTCGCGCCGCAGGGCGCGGCGACGATGTTCGAGAAGCTGCAGTACGCCTCGCGCCTCAACGACAACGGCTCCTACCCCTACCTGCGCAGCCACCCGCTGACCACGGAGCGCATCTCCGACATGCAGGGCCGCTTCCAGTTCAACATGGACACGGTGCCGCCGCAGCCGCTGGCCATGGACCACGCGATGATCGCCGCACGTGCCCGCGTGCTGACGCGCCCGGGCGTCGACGTGCTGCGGCTCTGGATCGACTCTGCCTCCAGCGGCGAATTCGCCAAGAGCTCACCGGCCCAGCAGGCCGGCACGCTGTACGCGGCGGCGCTGTCGGCGAAGGAAATCCGCGACTACAAGGCCGCGCGCGCACTGGCCGAGCGCCTGACCGCCCGCGTGGCCGACGACCCTGCAGCGGCCAGGCAGGCGCGCTGGCTCAGCGCCGAGATCGAGCTTGCCGCCGGCGCGGCGCCCAAGGCTGCAGCCCTGCTCGATGCGAAGTCGAAGGATCGGCCCGAGATGCTGCTCGCCGCCGAGGCCGCCGCCGCCATGCGCCAGCCGGCACCGATGATCCAGGTGCTGCGCGACTGGGTCGCCACCAATCCGCGCGACGCGACCGCATGGCGCACGCTCAGCAGCCTCTATGGCGCGCAGAACGACACTCTGCGCGCGGTGCGTGCCGACGCGGAGGCGAACGTGGCGATCCTCGACTACCCGGCGGCGCGCGACCGCTTCAAGGCGGCGCAGGAGATCATCCGCCAGTCGAAGGTGGTCGACCACTACGAGGCGTCGATCATCGACACCCGCGCCCGCGCGGTCGATGTGCTGGTGAAGGAGCAGGCGGCGGAGCCGCCGCTCAAGTAGCAGCAGCCGGCGGGCGCGCTCAGCGCCTGGAGAGCAGCCCGCCCAGCGCCGACTCGATCAGCAGCCCCAGCAGCGAGTACAGCAGCGAGCCGATCAGCGCGGCCAGGAAGCCGTTGACGTGGAAGCCGCCCAGCAGGCCCGAGGCGGCCCAGAAGAGCAGCGCGTTGATGATGAAGAGGAAGAGCCCGAGCGTGACGATGGTGACGGGCAGGGTCAGGATCACCAGCACCGGCCGCACGACCATGTTGAGCAGGCCGATCACCGCGGCCGCGATGAGCGCGGAGCCGAAGCTGTTGACCTGGACGCCGCTGTAGAGGTATGCGACCGCCAGCAGCGCCACGGCGCTGAGCAGCCATTTGAGGATGATGCGCATGGGGGCAGGATACCCCAGGGCCCGCAAAAGACAACGAGCCCCGGCACCTTTCGGCGCCGGGGCTCGCAGGGAATCGAGCTTCAGTCCTGCGGCCTTATTCGGCCAGTTCGTTCGCCAGCACGAGCAGTGCGCCCATGCCCATCACCGCGCCAGGGAAGGCCCAGCCCGACTGCTGAGGCGGCGTCTGGTCCGGCGTCACCGGCTCCAGGTCGACGCCGACCTTCGGGCGGCGCGCATCGACCACGTGAGTGGCCGAATGCTCGCGCTTGAGCTGCGCGGTGAGCTCGGCCAGCGGGCCCTTGGCCAGCACCGGCGTCACCTGGCCGCCGTTGCGCTCCAGCAGCGGCGTCATCTGCGCCTGCACCTTGCTGAACCACTTGGCGCGCCAGTTCTCGCGCGCGCTGTGGCTCACCCACTTGCTGATGCGATGCGTCATTCGAGGAGCGCAGGCCACGAGCACCCAATGGCGCGCCACGACGCTGTTCGCGTCCGGCGCCAGTTCGGCGAACTGCTCGCAGGCGTAGGTGGCGTCGTCGACGTAAAGAATGATCTTTTCCATGGCGTGCTCCTTCAGGTAGTTAGAGTGACAGAGACAGTGTTGGTCAGGAAGTTCGTGGCGGGGCCGCGGTCGCCGGCGTTCAGCCGGTCGTCACCGCCGGTTCCTCGTGCTTGTTGCGGGCATGGCGCGCGGCCACCCACTTGCCGACCACCAGCACCAGCAGTGCACCGATAACGCCGGCTGCGTACTTGATCACGTCGGTCTGCGGCACCTTCGGCACCCAGGTCCAGGCGGCGGTGTTGGCGAGCGCAGGGTCGGAGACGGCCATCGTGCCGGCGATCCAGCCCAGCAGCATGCCGCCGGCCGTGATGATCATCGGGAAGCGGTCCATCAGCTTGATGACCAGCTGGCTGCCCCAGACGATGATCGGGATGCTCACGAGCAGGCCGAAGATCACGAGCGGCATCTGGTGGCTGTCGCCGGCGCCTTGTGCGGCCCCCGCGATGGCGATCACGTTGTCGACGCTCATCACGAGGTCGGCGACGATCACGGTCTTGACGGCACCCCACAGCTTGTCGCTGCCGGTGATGTTGCCGTGCCCGTCGTCATGTTCGGGAGCCAGCAGCTTGATGCCGATCCACACCAGCAGGATCGCGCCCACCAGCTTCAGGAACGGGATCGCCAGCAGGGTCAGCGCGAAGAAGATCAGGATCACGCGCAGCGCGATCGCGCCCGCGGTACCCCACAGGATGCCTTGCGTGCGCTGGGCCGGCGGGAGTTTGCGGCAGGCCAGCGCGATCACCACGGCGTTGTCGCCGCCCAGCAGGATGTCGATCATGATGATCTGACCGACTGCGACCCAGAACTCCGGGGTCATGAACATTTCCATAGGTTTCCTCTTTGTCTGCGCGCCCCTGCCTCTCCCTTCAGGGGCGACGACGGAAGGCGCATGGCTATGCGTTTCGATTCATCCCGTGCAGGGCGAGTCGAAAGCGAGGAATGAAGGCCGGGGGACACCGGGGACTTGCGAACGCTTCGACCAAACCTGCACAGGTTCAAATCGAAGGTCTTGCTCGACAGCGCGCGCGCAAGAACCCGCGCGTACGTTGCCCGACAGGCCGGAAGTGTTTTGCTTCGTATTGACGACCTGACGATTCGCGCCGCCGTGGCCGGCAGCGGTCGGGAGCTACTCCCCTTCGTGCGGCGGATTAGAGCATCGAAGCTCTTGGCGGCGCAATCGAAAGTTTTCAGGAATTCAAAGAGAACTGCTTCGGAATGCCCATGGATAAAGGGCTTGAAGCTCTTCTTTTCATAGCGACCATGTCCCTTCGGCGCTTCGGGACATTGCCGGACTATGATCGCCGTCCGCTGCTTTTTCACGCTCCATGGCCGCCATACACATCACCGACATCGAGGCCGCCATCAACTACTGGCGCGAGAAGACGCCGTCGCCCGACGGCGTCACGCTAGGCCCTGCATTGCGGGCGCTGGCCGAGGTCTACGCGCTCATGGTCTTCCATCACGAGGACGAGGTCGACGAGGTCGGCTTCCCGGCCAAGGCCTGGGCCGCCTGGATGGCCTGGTACGACAGCACGCCCGACACCCCCTGCATCGCGATCTGCTCCACCAGCCAGGGCGACGACGAATGCAAGGGCTGCGGCCGAACCTTCGACGAAGTGCAGTTCTGGCCCGGCATGTCGCCCGTCGAGAAGCGCGCCACATGGCGCCGCATCACGATGGAAGACTCGGCCTGGCGCTTCAACCGCTATGCCGAGCGCGCACGCGAGGCCGAACGCGAGCCATCGTCGCCGCCGCCATCGGCCGACGAGCCCGAGTTCGATCCCGACGACGAGAAGAACTGGGCCCCCTGACCATGCGCCGTCTTGCGCAAGCGCCCAACCTCGCGATCGCGACCGTGTGGGCGCACGCCTTGCGCGAGGAGGGCGTGGCCGCCACCGTGCAGCGCGAGTTCCTCGGCGCGGTGATGGGCCAGCTGCCGCCCGACCAGTGCCTGCCCGAGATCTGGATCGACGACGAAGCCCAGTTTGATCTCGCCAAACGTCTGCTGCACGAACTGCAGCACCGCCCGCAGCGCAGCTGGCGCTGCGTGTGCGGCGAGCAGATCGAAGGCGGCTTCGAGCAGTGCTGGCAGTGCGGTCAGATGATGCCGGCCGTCTAGAAACAACGAGCATGGCGCCTTCGCGAAACACCGCGGAGCCGGCTTCGCCGGGCCGCAGGTGTTGCCCCCGGTAGGGAGTTGGCGAAGCGCACGAAGTGCGCGCAGCCTGGGGGCGAGCCCTATTTCCAGCGCAGCAGTTCGATGTCGACGCTGTTGGCGCCGTCGCCCAGCGTCAACGTGTTCTCCTGGATCGTCGCCTGCAGCTGCATGCTGCGCTGCGCCAGCGCGGCCAGGGCCTGCGAGGCGCTGGTCGGCACGCGGTACACCTTGAGGTTCTGCGGCCGCGTGAGCTTGTTCTCGATGCCGCGCCACCAGATCTCGGCCGCGTGGTTGAAGGCGTAGACGATCACCTCGTCGGCCTTGTTGCAGGCCTTGATGATGGGTTTGTCTTCAGGCTGTCCGACCTCGATCCAGAGCTTGACCTCGCCCGTGAAGTCGCGAAGCCACACGTCGGGCTCCTCGACGTTCGACAGACCGGCGCCGAAGGCCAGCGTGCCGTCGCCGTTGCACACGTCCTGCAGCTGGTGCGCGTTGAGCGCGAGCGCCACGAGCCTGATCATCATCCGCTCGTCGGTCTCGCTGGGGTGGCGCGCCAGGGTCAGCGCGTGGTCGGCGTAGTAGCCGTGGTCGATGTCGGCCACCGCGAGGGTGGCCTTGAAGATGGTGGATTTGAGGGCCATGGGTGCGCGAGTTTAGGCGGCAGGCGCCCCGGGGATGCGAAAGAAACAGCCGCCCGAGGGCGGCTGTCGGCGTGAAGGCGCGAACGCCTCCTAGATCCGGCTGGCGAGCTCCGCGGCCTTGCCCACGTAGCTGGCCGGCGTCATGGCCAGCAGACGGGCCTTCTCGGCCTCGGGGATGTCCAGCGAGCGGATCAGCCCGTGCAGCGCCTCGGCCGTCACGGTCTTGCCGCGCGTCACTTCCTTGAGCTGCTCGTAGGCGCCCTGCACGCCGAAGCGGCGCATCACCGTCTGGATCGGCTCGGCCAGCACTTCCCACGAGGCGTCGAGGTCGGCGGCCAGCGCCTCGTCGTTGAGCTCGAGCTTGCCCAGGCCGGTGGCCAGGCTCGCGTAGGCCAGCGTGGCGTAGCCGAAGCCCACGCCGATGTTGCGCAGCACCGTGCTGTCGGTCAGGTCGCGCTGCCAGCGGCTGATGGGCAGCTTCTCGCTCAGGTGCCGCAGCACCGCGTTGGCCAGGCCCAGGTTGCCTTCGGCATTCTCGAAGTCGATCGGGTTGACCTTGTGCGGCATCGTCGAGGAGCCGATCTCGCCCTTCTTCAGGCGCTGCTTGAAGTAGCCCAGGCTCACGTAGCCCCAGATGTCGCGCGAGAAGTCGATGAGGATGGTGTTGGCGCGGGCCACCGCGTCGAACAGCTCGGCCATGTAGTCGTGCGGCTCGATCTGGATGCTGTAGGGTTGGAAGCTCAGGCCCAGGCCCAGCGGTGCGGGCGTCTCGACGACCTTGCGGCTGAAGGCTTCCCAGTCGAAGTCGGGCCAGGCGGCCAGGTGGGCGTTGTAGTTGCCGACAGCGCCGTTCATCTTGCCCAGCAGCTTCACCGCGGCGATCTGCTCGCGGGCCTTCGACAGGCGCACCGCCACGTTGGCGATCTCCTTGCCGACCGTGGTCGGGCTGGCGGTCTGGCCGTGCGTGCGCGAGAGCATCGACACGCCGGCGAACTGGTGCGCCATCTCGCGCAGCTTGGCGATCAGGCCATCGAGGGCCGGCAGCACCACCTTGTCGCGCGCAGCCTGGATCTGCAGCGCATGGCTGGTGTTGTTGATGTCCTCGCTGGTGCAGGCGAAGTGCACGAACTCGGCGGCTGCGAGCAGTTCGGGACGGGCCTCGAACTTCGACTTGATCCAGTACTCGACCGCCTTCACGTCGTGGTTGGTGGTCTTCTCGATCTCCTTGATGGCCAGCGCGTCGGCCTCGGAGAAGTGGGTGACCAGGCCCATCAGGTACTTGCGCGCGCCGCCGGTCAGCGGCTTGAATTCGGCGAAACCGCAGTCGGACAGCGCAATGAACCACGCCACCTCGACTTGCACGCGCCGGTGCATATAGCCCTGCTCGCTCATCAGCGGACGCAGCGCCGCGAGTTTGGCCGCGTAGCGGCCGTCAAGGGGGGAAAGGGCGGAAACGGTGGAAAAGCTCATGCCTCAATTTTAGGCGGGCGCCGCGCGCAGGGGCCGGCGGAGCGCTTCCGGGGCGTTTGGGGAGACGATCCGCAGGGGATCGGGCCTCTGGTTTTCCCGTTCACCTAAAATGACTATTACCAAACGTCATCAATGCATAGGGAGAGAGCCTTCATGAAACTGATCGGATCCGCCGCCAGCCCCTACGTGCGCAAGGTGCGCGTGGTGCTGGCCGAGAAGCGGCTCGATTACCAGTTCGTGATCGAAGACGTCTGGGCTGCCGACACCACCATCTCCAGCTCCAACCCGCTGGGCAAGGTCCCCTGCCTGATCATGGAAGGCGGCGAGGCGATGTTCGATTCCCGCGTGATCGTCGAGTACCTGGACACCCTGTCGCCCGTGGGCAAGCTGATTCCGCAGCAGGGCCGCGAGCGCGCCGAGGTCAAGACCTGGGAGGCGCTGGCCGACGGCGTCATGGACGCCGGCGTGCTCTGGCGCCTGGAAGCCACCTGGTCCGGCCGCGCCGACGGCGAGCGCAGCGCCGCCTGGATCGAGCGCCAGCGCGCCAAGGTCGAGGGCGGCATCTCAGCCATGGCCAAGGGCCTGGGCGACAAGCCCTTCTGCAGCGGCATCCACCTGAGCCTGTCGGACATCGCCGTGGGCTGCACGCTGGGCTGGCTGGACCTGCGCTTCCCCGAGATCGACTGGCGCAAGGACAACGCCAACCTCGCGAAGCTGTTCGACAAGCTGATGCTGCGTCCGAGCTTCATCGACACCAAGCCCTGAGCGGGCGTCGGCGAAACGCGAAAAAAGGAAGGCGCCCCAGGGCGCCTTTTTCCTTGTCCCTCAAGGTCTGCGCAGCGTGTACTGCACCACGTCGATGTTCGCCTGCGAGAACGCCGCCTCGCAGTAGGCGAGATAGAACTCCCAGATGCGCATGAAGCGCTCGTCGAAGCCCAGCTGCAGCACGCTTGCGCGCCGGGCCAGGAAGCTCTCGCGCCAGCGGCGCAGCGTTTCGGCGTAGTCGGCGCCGAAGCCGAACTCGTCCACCACCTCCAGTCCTGCCGCCTCCGCTTCCAGCCGGAACTCGCGCGGACAGGGCAGGCAGCCGCCCGGGAAGATGTACTGCTGGATGAAGTCGGTCGAGCCGATGTAGCGGTCGAAGAGCGCGTCGTCGATCACGATGCTCTGCACGCAGGCGCGGCCGCCCGGCTTGAGCAGGCGGGCCAGGGCGCGGAAGTACTCCGGCCAGTAGGCGCGGCCCACGGCTTCCACCATCTCGATGGAGCAGATCGCGTCGAAGGGGGCGTCGTCGATGTCGCGGTAGTCCTGCAGCCGCAGGTCGGCGGCGAGCCCGGCGGTGCGCTGCCGGGCGTAGGTGAGCTGCTCGGTCGACAGGGTCACGCCCGTCACCGAGGCGCCGAAGTCGAAGGCCGCCATCTCGGCCAGCGCGCCCCAGCCGCAGCCGATCTCCAGCACCCGGTCGCCGGGCTTCGCGTGCACCGCCTCGAGCGCGCGGCGAACCTTCGCGCGCTGCGCCTCCGGCATGGGCTTCGACAGGTCGCCCTCGAACCAGGCCGACGAGTAGTTCATCGTCTCGTCGAGCCACAGCGCGTAGAAGCCATTGCCCAGGTCGTAGTGCGCGTGGATGTTGCGCGAGCTGCCGGCCTTGCTGTTGCGGTTCAGCAGGTGACGCAGGCGGTAGAGCAGGCGGCCGGCCCAGCTGCCGTACACCACGTCTTCGATGGCGCGGCGGTTGGCGATGAAAAGCCGGAGGAGCTCGGTGAGATCGGGCGTGCTCCAGTCGCCTGCGATGTAGCTTTCGGCGAAGCCGATGTCGCCCGACTTGAGCGCAGCCTTGCAGACATTCCAGTTGCGCAGCGTGATCGAGGCCGAGGGGCCCGAGCCGGCCGCGGCGCCGAAGTGCCGCACCGAATCGTCAGGCAGCCTCACCGTGAGCGAGCCGCAGGACAGCCGCTGGAGCAGGCCGAGCACCGTGCGGGCCGCGGCGGGCGGGGTCCGGGATCGTCCGAAGGAGGGGGAGGGAGCGGTGCGCGCGAATCCCGGCAGGGGCATGGCGTCCGCGCAGGACATGCCGGGAGCTTCGCAGTGGGTTCGTCCAAGAACCGGGTGGAGGTCGTCGTTTTCGGCCATGACCCGATTACGCGCAGCGGCGCAAACCGGATTCAGGGAGAACGATCGGGAGGGGCCCATCGGACCTGGGTTCGCGTGCGGCGCGACCCGGTCCGGCCCGAATACAAAAATGCTGCGAGGCGCCCCGACGCGAAGGAGGGAGGGAGGGAGGAGGAGAAGAATCGCCTCGGGATTTCGACCAGACGGCAAGCGCCCGGAAGACCTCGCAACATGAAAACCGTGGGGCAGCGACTCGAAAGTCAGTCACTGCCCACGCGATTTAGGAGCGCGGTATCGGCGGCACGGTTCCCGTCCGGTTTGTAAACGTTTGTTCCCGGTGGGGCAGCACGGAAATCGACCGGTCGGTAAAAGTTGCCGACGGTCAGTTCGGTCCGAGCTGCTTCTCGATGACGTTCACGAACCCGTTCTCGTCCGGCGCCGTCATGCTCGACCATGCCTGCACGACCTTGCCGTCGCGCCCGATCAGGTACTTGTAGAAATTCCACTTCGGCGTGGTTCCCGAGGCCTGCGCCAGCTGCCTGAACAGCGGATTCGCGTCCGTGCCGCGCACCGACGACTTCGCGAACATCGGGAATTTCACGCCGAAGGTGCTTTCGCAGAATTCGGCGATCTCCTTGTTGGAGCCCGACTCCTGGGCGAAATCGTTCGACGGGAAGCCCAGGACCACCAGGCCGCGGGAGCGGTACTTCATGTCCAGCGCCTCCAGGCCCTTGTACTGGGGCGTGAAGCCGCAGAAGCTGGCCGTGTTGACCACGAGGACCACCTTGCCGGAGTACTGACACAGGGATTGGGGTTTTTCGTCCTGCAGCCGCGGGAACGTGTGCTGAAGGATCACCGGGCATCCCGCGGGCTCCGCGGCGGCGGGCGCTGCAGGGGGGGTCTGGGCCTGCGCCGCAAGGGGCGAAACCAGGCTCGCCACGAGGGAAACCGCAGGGGCGCAGCGCCACAACATCGACAATCGGAAGGGGGTTCGCATGGCGGCTCCTGATTCAAAAATGGGAATGCGCATCCATGCTGCAAGGACGCGCGTATCCGCATCATCGCGCGTCTGTCATGGGCGCGCCAAACGGGCCGATTAAAATCGACGGCCTTAGAAAGATATAGATGCTCTATCCGGAACTCTTCAGACAACTCGAATCCGTCCGCTGGGACATGGACAAGGACATCCCGTGGCAGTCGTTCGACGCATCCTTGCTGTCGGAAGAGCAGGCGCAGACCATCAAGATGAATGCCATCACCGAGTGGGCGGCACTGCCGGCCACCGAGATGTTCCTGCGCGACAACCGCCACGATAGCGATTTTTCCGCTTTCATGTCCATCTGGTTCTTCGAGGAGCAGAAGCATTCCCTCGTGCTGATGGAGTATCTGAAGCGCTTCAGCCCCAAGCACGCCCCCACCGAGGAAGAGCTGCACGAGGTGCGCTTCGACTTCGACCCGGCCCCGCCGCTCGAAACCCTCATGCTGCATTTCTGCGGCGAGATCCGCCTCAACCACTGGTACCGCCGTGCCGCCCAGTGGCACACCGAGCCGGTCATCAAGCACATCTACACCACGCTGAGCCAGGACGAAGCCCGCCACGGCGGCGCCTACCTGCGCTACATGAAGCGCGCGCTGGAGAAGTTCGGCGACGAGGCCCGTGCCGCCTTCACCAAGGTCGGCGTCCTGATGGCCAGCGCCCGGCGCACGGCGCAGGCCCTGCACCCGACCAACCTGCACGTCAGCAAGGCGCACTTCCCGCGCGACACCGTGCAAAGCCGCATGCCCGACCCCGACTGGCTGGAGCACTGGCTCGACAAGCAGATCAAGTTCGATGCCGTCTGGGAAACCAAGGTCGGCGAGCGCATCCTGCACAACCTGAGCCTGCTGATGAACCGCAGCTTCAAGACGGTGCAGGAGCTGAACCGCTACCGCAAGGAACTGGCAGCCACCCTCGGCCCCAAGCCCGAATACCAGGGCGCGTAACTGTTGCTCGCCCCCAGGCTGCACGACATTTCGTGTCGCTTCGCCAACCCCCTACCGGGGACGGCCGTGCGCGACGGCCCTCCCTAAAACTCCACCTGTTGGTGAGAGGGCGTCACAAACCGGGGACGCCAGCCGTCTAGCCCGCATGGACGACGCAACCCTCACCTTCGACCGCCACCGCCCTCGCCTGCAGGGCATCGCCTACCGCATGCTGGGTTCCGTGGCCGAGGCGGAAGAGGTCGTGCAGGACGCCTGGCTGCGCTGGCATGAAGCCGCCAGGGACACCCTCGACAGCGCCGAAGCCTGGCTCGTGACCGTGGTCACGCGCCTGTCGATCGACCGGCTGCGTGCCGCCAAGGTCCAGCGCGAGCACTACATCGGCGCCTGGATGCCCGAGCCCACGCTGACCGGCGAGCACGATTCGCCCGCCACGCCCGAACAGCTGCTCGAGCGCGCCGACAACATCTCCGTCGCCTTTCTCGCCGTGCTGGAGCGCCTCGCGCCCGAGGCCCGCGCCGCCTTCCTGCTGCGCGAGGTGTTCGATGCCGACTACGACGAGATCGCCCTCACCCTCGGCAAGACCGAAGCCGCATGCCGCCAGCTCGTGCACCGCGCCAGGCTCCAGGTGCAGGAAGGGCGCCCGCGCTTCTCCGTGCCGCGCGAGACCCACGAGCGCCTGCTGCGCGCCTTCGCCGATGCCGCCGCGCGCGGCAGCCTGCAAGAGCTGAAGGCGCTGATGGCCGAGGACGTCGAGCTCATCGGCGACGGCGGCGGCAAGGTGCAGAGCTTCAGCAAGATCCTGCGCGGCAGCCAGCGTCTTGCGCAGTTGTACTTCGCGCTGTGGCGCCGCCTGGGGCCGGCGGTGCGCATGGAGCTCGTCGACATCAACGGCGAGCCCGGCATGCTGCGCTTTCTCGATGGCGAGCTCGAATCGGCCCAGACCTTCGAGATCGAGAACGACCTCATCGTGCGCATCCGCGCGCAGCGCAACCCCGACAAGCTCGTGCGCATCGCGCAGATCTATTCCTCGAAATAGTTCGCGCGGCTGTCACAGGGCGCCAGGCCCGCCCGTCTTCAGTGGGTAAGCAGATCGATTCCATCGCAACCCACTGGAGAAACCGAACCATGAACACCACCGCACGCCTGAACTGGTTCAAGCTGGTCCCGAAGTCCTTCGAGGCCATCCTCGGCGTCAACGCCACCATCGAGTCGAGCACGCTCGGCAAGGTGCTGGTCGACTACGTCTACGCCCGCGTCTCGCAGATCAACGGCTGCGCCTACTGCCTCGACATGCACGTGCGCGACCTGCGCAAGCAGGGCGAGGAATGGCAGCGCATCAACAGCCTCGCCACCTGGCGCGAGGTGGGCTTCTTCAACGAGCGCGAGCGCGCGGCGCTGGCCTGGGCCGAATCGCTCACGCGGCTGGCCGACCGCTACGACGCGCGCGACGCCGAATTCGCGGCGCTCAAGGCCAACTTCAGCGACCTGGAGATTGCCGAGCTGTCGGTGGCGGTCGCGCAGATCAACACCTGGAACCGCCTCAACGTCGCCAGCGGCATTCCGGTAGCGGTCAAGCCGCTGCTCTGACCACAAGGCGAAGGCGCGCAGGCGCCTACCTGCGCTCGACCACCATCGGCGAGATGTGCAGGTTCTCGCGCAGCTGGCCGACCACCTCGCCGGCCGCGTTGCGCGAGACAAATGGCCCGGCCTGCAGCCGATGCGTGCCGGCCTCGCTGAACACGCGCAGCTGCGACGCCAGCGAGGGCACGCCGCGCGCGGCCTGGTTCAGCAGGCTCTCGGCACCGTCCCGCTCGCGGAATGCGCCCAGCTGCACCCAGAAGCCGGGGAGCGCCGCGGCGGGTCGCTGAGCGACGTCAGCGGGCGGCGTAGAGGGCCGCGCAGAGGGCGGAGCCGCTGCCGCCTGCAGCGGCGGCAGTTCGTTGACCACGATGGCCTGCCGGCCCGGCGGAATGGATGGCGGCGATTGCGCCGATTCCGGCTCCGCCCCCGTCCCCGGCGGCAGGGCCGCGGCCATCGGCGTCTGCGGAACGACGGGCATCGTCGATGCGGGCTGCGGCGCGTCGCCGCCGGCCATCGCCACCGGCGCTACCCATTCGGCCGGCACGCGCACTTGCTGTTGCTGCTGCTGTGGCAGCGCCGCGCTCGCCACGCGCACCGGCGCCGTCCGTACCGGCGGGGGCGTTTCGGCGGCGGCATACGCCGTTCCCGAATCGCGCCGCCATGCGCCGGTGCGGATGTCCTCGTTCGTGATCCGCTCGATCTCCACCGGCGCCACGCCGCGAAGCAGGTCGAGCTTGAGCGCGGCCGTGTAGCTCAGGTCGATGACGCGGCCGTCCACGAAGGGTCCGCGATCGTTCACGCGCACGATCACCTCGCGCCCGTTGGCCGGGTTGCGCACGCGCACGTAGCTCGGCAGCGGCAGCGTCTTGTGCGCGGCTGTCATGGCGTACATGTCGTAGGGCTCGCCGCTGGACGTGGACGCCGCATGGAACTTGCGCCCGTACCACGAGGCCAGCCCCGATTCGCGGAACGGCCGGTCGTCGGTGATCGGCACATAGCCGCGGCCCAGCACCGTGTAGGGCTTGCTGGTGCCGCCCAGGCTGCGGATCGGCTCGACGCGGGGTTCGGCGTCGGGCACGTTGGCGAGGTCGGGCGGGATGTTGGTCCCGGGGCCGTCGCGGCCGCTGGCCACGCCGCCCCCGCTGCGCGGACCGCTGGCGCAGCCCGCAAGAAGAACGGCGACGGCTACCGCGCACGCCGCCAGCGCGGTCGTGGCCGGGGAACGGGTTCCCTCAGCCAAATACGGCCTTCCACAGCGCCAGCATGGCATCGCGCTCGGCCGCCAGCGCGGGCGGCGTGACCTGCGTGGGTTCCTCGTTGAGGCGTGCGCGGTGCTGCACGCGGCGCAGCTCGCGGTAGGCGCGCGCCGCGCTGCGGCCCACGCCTTCGGGCAGCAGGCCGGCCAGTTCGGCACGCAGCAGGAGGGCGATGTTGCCCACGTTCGGAATCAGCTCGGGATGGTCGGCCGAAGACGACAGCACCAGGAACTGCACCGCGAACTCGGCATCGACCATGCCGCCGGGGCTGTGCTTCACGTCGAAGCGGTCGGGCTTCACCGGCCGCGCGCTGCGCAGCTTGTTGCGCATCGCGATGATCTCGGCCTTCAGCGCCTCGCGGTCGCGCGGCGCCACGAGCACGGCCTCGCGCACCTGGTCGAATCGCGCGCCCAACTCGGCGCCGTGGTCCTCGCTGCCGAGCACGAAGCGGGCGCGCGTCATGGCCTGGTGCTCCCAGGTCCACGCGGTGTTGCTGCCGCGGCCGAGCTGGTACTTCTCGTAGGCCTCGAAGCTGGTGGTCAGCAGGCCGGAGTTGCCGTTGGGCCGCAGGGCGGTGTCGATCTCGAACAGGTCGCCCTCGCGGGTCTTCACCGTGAGCCAGTTGATGAGCTTGCGCACGTAGGCCGCATAGACCTCGCCGGCGCGCTCGTCGTCGTCGTCGTAGACGAACACGATGTCGAGGTCGCTGCCGTAGCCCAGCTCCTTACCGCCGAGCTTGCCGTAGCCGATGATCGCGAACTGCGGCACCTCGCGGTGCCGGTTGCGCACGTGCGGCCAGCACCAGCGGGCGGTCACGCGCAGCGTGGCGTCGGCCAGCGCGCTGAGGTCGTCGGCCACCTGCTCGACGGTGAGCCGGCCGTCCACGTCGCGCGCCAGGGTGCGGAACACCTCGGCGTGGTGCGCGTGGCGCAGCAGGTTCAGCAGCCGCTCCTCGTCGGCCTCGCCGGTGCGGGTGAGCGATGCGTGGCGCGCGTCGAGCTCGCGCTCGAACTCGGCGGCGACGAATCGGCCCGAGAGCATCTCGTCGCTCGCGAGCTCGTCGATCACGCCGGGGTGCTGCATCAGGTAGCGTGCGGGCCACTTGGCCGCGCCCAGCAGGCGCAGCAGGCGTTCCTGCACGGCGGGGCGCTCGACCAGGAGCGCCAGGTAGCTCTCGCGGCGCATCAGCGGCTCGATCCAGTCGGCCCAGCGCATGGCGGCGTCGACGTGGCGCGGGGTCTGGCCCGCGCCGTCGCCGTCGGGCTCCTTGAGCCACTGGCCGGTGCGCTGCACCAGCTGGCGCAGGCGCGCGCGGGTTTCCTCGCGCAGCGCCAGCACGCGGGGCTGCTCGCACCAGTCGCGGATGCGCTCGGCGAACACCGGGGGCAGGTCGCCGAGCAGGTCGGCCAGGTCGGCGGGGGCGGCGGCCTTCTTTCCGCTGCACTTGCCGTTGCAGGGTTTCTCGCCGCCGAGCAGCTTGTCGAACTCCTGCGCGACGAACTCGCGGTGCGTGTCGAGCTGCTCGAGGAAGGGGCAGCAGCTCGCGTAACCCATGCTCTGGGCGATCCAGCGCAGGTCGTCGTCGGATACCGGCAGCACGTGGGTCTGCTGGTCGTCGAGGTACTGGATGCGGTGCTCGACGCGGCGCAGGAACTCGTAGGCCGCGGCCAGCGCATCGGCCGTCTCCTGCGGCATGAGGTTGGCGCGCGCCAGGCGCTGCAGCGCGTCGAGCGTGGGCCGCGTGCGCAGCTCGGGGAACTGCCCGCCGCGCACCACCTGCAGCAGCTGCACGGTGAACTCGATCTCGCGGATGCCGCCGCGCGAGAGCTTCACGTCGTTGGCACGCTCGGGGCGCCCGGCGCTGCGGCGTGCCGACTGCTCGCGGATCTGCCGGTGCAGCACGCGCAGCGAATCGAACACGCTGTAGTCGAGGTAGCGTCGGAACACGAAGGGCAGCACCGCGCCGCGCAGGCCCTGGGCCTGGCCTGCGAGCACGACGTCGCGCGGCGCGACCACGCGGCTCTTCATCCAGGCGAAGCGCTCCCACTCGCGGCCCTGCACCTGGAAATACTCTTCCAGCGCATCGAGCGAGACCACGCTCGGGCCCGAGTTGCCGTTGGGCCGCAGCGCCAGGTCGACGCGGAACACGAAGCCGTGCTCGGTGGTGTCGCCCACCAGCGCGTAGATGCGCTTCACGGCGCGCGCGAAGTATTCCTGGTTGGACAGGCGGCCGCGCCCGTCGGCGTCGCCCTGGGTCTCGCCGTCGACGTCGTAGAGGTAGATCAGGTCGATGTCGCTCGACACGTTGAGCTCGCGCGCGCCGAGCTTGCCCATGCCCACGATCCACAGCTGCGCGCGCTGACCCTCGGGGCCGAGCGGGGCGCCGTGCGTGGCGTCGAGTTCGCGGCAGGCCTCGCGGCAAGCGATGTCCAGCGCCAGTTCGGCGAGCTCGGTGACGGCGGTGGTCACCACGGCCAGCGGTGCCTGCTCGTCGCAATCAAGAGTTACAAGCCTCTCCATCACCAGCTGCCGCACAATGCGCAGAGCGTCGCCGACGCCGTCCCCGCGCTGGCGCAGTGCCTCGTAGGCCACCGCCATCGATTCGCGCCGCGGCGCGCCCGGGGGAAGCAATGCAAGCTCGGCGGCATACCTGCGGCGCAGGCGCTGCACGAACCTCGAATACGAAGAGAAGGCGCCCTGCGGCGCCGGAGAACTGGGAGAAATGGTGTCTGGCAACTGGTTCACACCGATGCTGGTTTCCGCGGAACCCGTCTGAAAGCTGGCGGTCATAATTCCGGACACAGCGCGATCCTCAATGAACGACACGGCGTCTTCCCCTTCACGTCTGCTCAAAATCACCGCTGTGACGGCGCGCTGGCTGCTCGGTCTCTTGATCGCTGCATGGCTTCTGCTGGCGCTGTCAGTCGTTGTCCTACACGCGTGGATTGTGCCGCGAATCGGCGATTTCCGTGACGCGCTCGAGGCGCAGGCTAGCAAGGCCATCGGCGTGCCGGTGCGCATCGGATCGATCACCGCCCGCTCCGAAGGGCTTTTCCCGGCCTTCGAATTGCGCGACGTGGTGCTGCAGGACGTGGACAAGCGGGAGGCCCTTCGCCTCGCACGCGTGGTGGCCAGCGTGTCGCCGCGCTCGCTGTGGCGGCTCAATTTCGAACAGCTCTACATCGAGCGCCCGCAGCTCGACGTGCGCCGCGACCGTCAGGGAAAACTCCATGTGGCTGGTTTGCACATGGACACCGACACGACCGGAGAAACCCGCGGTGCCGACTGGTTTTTCGCGCAGCGCGAGCTGGTCATCGAAGGCGGCACCGTGCGCTGGACCGACGAGCAGCGCCAGGCAGAGCCCCTGCTGCTGACCGACGTGCGCTTCGTCGCGCGCAACAGCGCCCGGCGCCACGGCCTGCGCCTGGACGCCACGCCGCCGGCCGGCTGGGGCGAGCGCTTCACGCTGCGCGGCCAGTTCCGCCAGCCGCTGCTGTCGATCCGCACCGGCCACTGGCAGACCTGGGACGGCCAGCTGTACGCCGACCTGCCCTACATCGACGTCACCCGGCTCGGCCAGTACATCTCGCTCGATGCGCGCATCCGCGAGGGCAACGGCGCGCTGCGCCTGTGGGCCGACGTGGACGACGGCCAGGTCGTCGGCGGCGCGGTCGACCTGGGGCTCGACAAGGTCGACGTCTCGCTCGACAAGGGCCTGCAGCCGCTGGTTCTGCGCGCGGTCACCGGCCGCCTTTCCGGCCAGCTCACCGAGGAGACGCTGGAGTTCTCCACCACCGCCTTGCAGTTCGATACCGCCGACGGCATGCGCTGGCCCGGCGGCAACCTGTGGCTGCAGCACACGCCCGCCAGGGGCCGCACGCCCGAGCACGGCGCGCTGCGCGCCGACCGGCTCGACCTGGCCGCGCTCGCCCTCATCGCCGACCGGCTGCCGCTGGGCGACGCCACCCACCGCCTGCTCGACAGCTACGGGCCGCGCGGCCTGGTCGAGCACGTCGACCTGAACTGGCAGGGCTCGCTGGGCGCACCCACCCGCTACCAGGCCAAGGGCCGGGTCAGCGGGCTGCGCATCGCCTCGCAGCCGGCGCCGACCGACGCCGCGGCGGGGCCTTCGCAGCAGACCCCGGCGGCTCCGGTCGCGATACCCACCGCGGCGACCACGACCGTCTCCGCCACGGCCGCCACCGCTGCAGCCGCTGCCACCGCCGCAGCCCCGCACCAGACCCACGACGCCGGCACCCCCGGCCTGAGCGGCGCCACCATCGACTTCGACGCCACCCACACCGGCGGCACCGCCACGCTCGCCATCGCGCAAGGCACGCTCGAATTCCCCGGCGTGTTCGAGGAGCCCGTCATTCCCGTCGACCGGCTCTCCACGCAGCTGCAATGGAAGCTCGACAGCGGCAATGGCAGCGCGCAGCTGCAGGTGTCGAAGCTCAGCTTCGCCAACACCGACGCGGAAGGCGAGGCCCAGGCCAGCTGGCGCACCAGCGATCCGGCCGTCTCGGGCGGCAAGTCGCGCTTTCCGGGCGTGCTCGACCTGCAGGGCAAGCTCACCCGCGCCGACGGCACGCGCGTGTTCCGCTACCTGCCGACGGGCATCCCCCAGCACACGCGCGACTACGTGCGCGAGGCCGTCACCAAGGGCGTCGCGAGCAGCGTCGACTTCCGCGTGCGCGGCGACCTGCACGACATGCCCTTCAAGGACCCGAAGCAGGGCGACTTCCGCATCGCCGCCAAGGTGTCTGACGTCAACTACGCCTACGCGCCGCCTTCGATCACCAACGCAACGCCTTCGCGCAACGGCACCCCGGCGCGCGTCTGGCCGGCGCTCACCGGCCTGTCGGGCGAGCTGGTGTTCGAGCGCGACAGCATGCTGGTGCGCAACGCGCGCGGCCGCCTCGCAGGCACCACCGGCGTCGAGGTGACCAGGGGCGAGGCGCAGATCCCGGAGCTGTCGCACCATGCGCAGGTGCTGCGCGTCGACGTGCAGGCCAAGGGGTCGCTGGGCGAGGTGCTGCGTGCGGGGGCGCCGCTGGCCGGCACCGAGCCGGGCGGCATCGGCGAGATCATGCAGGCCGCGCGCGCCACCGGTTCAGCCGACTACAAGCTGCACCTCGAGCTGCCGCTGGAGGCCATGGACAACGCCAAGGTGCAGGCCAGCGTGGCACTGGCCGACAACGAGCTGCAGGTGGTGCCGGCGGCGCCGTCGTTCACGCAGGCCAGGGGCACGGTCAACTTCACCGAGACCGGCTTCTCGCTGGCCGGCGTGCAGGCGAAGCTGCTGGGCGGCGACATCCGCGTCGAAGGGCGCGGGCGCTTCAGCGGCCCCAACCGCGAGGTCGCGCTGAAGGCGCAGGGCACGGCCACCGCCGATGGACTGCGCGGCGCGCGCGAGGTCGACTGGCTCGCGCGCCTCGCGAAGAAGGCGACCGGCAGCACGCCCTACACAGCCACGTTCTCGGTGCGCGACGGCGCGCCCGAGTTCTCGTTCGCCAGCAGCCTGCAGGGCCTGGCGCTGCAGCTGCCGCCGCCGCTCGTGAAGACGGCCGAGGAGCAGATGCCGCTGCGCATCGAGAAGAAGGTGCTCGCGCGCGACACCTCGAAGCAGGGGGCCGCCGCGGCCACGCAGGATCAGATCTCGCTCGACCTCGGCCGTGTCGGCGCTGTCCAGTACGTGCGCGAGCTCGTGGGCAGCGAGGCGCGCGTGCTGCGCGGCAGCATCGGCGTGGGCCTCGCGCCGGGCGAGACGGCGAGCCTGCCCGACAAGGGCGTGTTCGCGAACATCAACGTCGCCAAGCTCGACACGGCGGCCTGGGAAGCGCTGCTGGGCGAGGCGACGGGCACAGGCGCAGGTACAGGCACAGGCGCAAACGCAGCCACCGGCACCAACGCCGGCGCCGATGCCCCCGAGCGCCCCGACGATCCGGCGATGGCCTACCTGCCCACGCGCATCGCGGTGCGCGCGCAGCAGCTCGGCGTCGCGGGACGCACGCTGCACAACGTGGTGCTCGGCGGCACGCGCGATGGAAACCTCTGGCGCGCCAACATCGACGCCAGCGAGCTCAGCGGCTATGCCGAATACCGCCACGCGCAGGCCGGGCGCCTCTATGCGCGCCTCGCGCGGCTGAAGATCGCGCCCTCCGAGGCCACGCAGGTCGAGACCCTGCTCGACGAGCAGCCCGGCAACCTGCCGGCGCTGGACATCGTCGTCGACGACTTCGAATTGCTGGGCAAGCGCCTGGGCCGCGCCGAGATCGACGCGGTCAACCGCGGCGGCGCCGGCCGCGAATGGCTGCTCAACAAGCTGACCTTCACCATGCCCGAGGCCAGCTTCGTGGCCAAGGGGACCTGGGCGGCAGGGGCTGGAGCTCCGGCGGGCCAGCGCCGCACCGCCATGACCTTCAGGCTCGACATCGCCGACGCCGGCGAGCTGCTCACGCGCTTCGGCATGCCCGGCGTGCTGCGGCGCGGGCGCGGAAGGATGGAGGGCGACGTCAACTGGCGCGGCTCGCCGTTCTCGCTCGACTACCCGAGCCTGGGCGGGCAGCTGCAGCTCGACGTGGAGCAGGGCCAGTTCCTCAAGGCCGACCCGGGGCTGGCCAAGCTGCTGGGCGTGCTGAGCCTGCAGGCGCTGCCGCGCCGCCTCACGCTGGACTTCCGCGACGTGTTCAGCGAGGGCTTCGCCTTCGACTTCATCCGCGGCGACGCGAAGATCAGCAAGGGCATCGCCAGCACCAACAACCTGCAGATGAAGGGCGTCAACGCCGCCGCGCTGATGGACGGCTCGGCCGACATCGTGCGCGAGACGCAGAACCTGCGCGTGGTGGTGGTGCCCGAGATCAACGCCGGCACCGCCGCGCTGGTTGCCACCGCCATCAACCCGGCAGTCGGCCTGGGCACCTTTCTTGCACAGTGGGTGCTGAGCAAGCCGCTCGCGGCGGCGGCCACGCAGGAGTTCCACATCGAGGGCACCTGGGCCGACCCCAAAATAGCGAAGGTGCCCCGCACCCTGCAGCTTCTGCCGCAGACCATTCCCGGCGCGCCCGGTCTGCCGCCGACCTCGCGGACCGCGGACGACGGCAAGAAAACGGAGACCAAGCAATGAAAGTCGCAGCCATCCAGATGGTGTCGGCCATCGCCCGCGAAGCCAACCTCGCGCGCGCCCACGACCTGCTCGCGCAGGCCGCCGCCGGCGGCGCCGAGCTTGCGGTGCTGCCCGAGTATTTCTGCATGATGGGTGCGCGCGACACCGACAAGCTGGCCCTGCGCGAGACGGCGGGCGCGGGCACGGTGCAGGGCTTCCTGGCCGACGCGGCGCGCGAGTTCGGGCTGTGGATCGTCGGCGGCACGCTGCCCGTCGAGAGCACCGACGCGGAGCACGTGTTCAACAGCTCGCTGGCCTTCTCGCCCGACGGGCGCTGCGTGGCGCGCTACGACAAGATCCATCTCTTCTTCTTCGACAACGGCACCGAGCGCTACGACGAGCGCCGCGTCATCGCGCCCGGCGCGAAGCCGGTGGTGTTCGAGCTGCCCTCGCGCGACGGCCACCGCTGGCGCGTGGGCATGAGCGTCTGCTACGACCTGCGCTTTCCCGAGCTGTACCGCGCGCTCGCGAAGCAGGGCGCCGACCTGCTGCTGGTGCCCAGCGCCTTCACGCGCACCACCGGCGCCGCGCACTGGGAGGTGCTGCTGCGCGCCCGCGCCATCGAGAACCTGGCCTGGGTGGTCGCGCCCGCGCAGGGCGGCACGCACGAGAACGGCCGCCAGACCTGGGGCCAGTCGCTGGTCGTCGATCCCTGGGGCATGGTGGTGGCGCAGCAGGCCACCGACGAGGGCGTGGTGCTGTTCGACATCGACGCGGCCAAGGTGCAGAGCACGCGCACGCAACTGCCCGTGCTCTCGCACAGCGTTCTCTAGATGACTCCCGGGCCTGCCCGCTTCGTGAGGCCGCCGACCCCCTTCGAGGGGGCAACACCGGCGGCCCGCCAAAGCCGGTTCCGCGGAACTCTCGGATTCACCCCCAGGCTTCGCGCACTTCGTGTCGCTGCGCCAACCCCCTTCGAGGGGGCAACACCGGCGGCCCGGCGAAGCCGGTCCCGCGGTGTTCCTGGAACAAGCCGCGTACCTTGCGTGCGGCGGTGGTGCCGGCATGTCTGATGCGCTGCTGACCGTCGCACCGCAGCGATGGGCGCTGCTGGCCTATGCGCGGCTGCGCTCGCTGTGGCAGCGCTGGTTCCTGTGGCTGCTGCTGGCGGTGCTGGTGTCGGTGCTGCTGGTCACGGTGGTGTGGCTCGCGGGCCGGCACGAAGTGGAGCAGGTGCAGGCCGCGCTCGACCGCGACACCGCCGACGCGGTCGCCGACCTGCGCAGCGGCTTCCAGCGCAATGCGCAGAGCCTGCGCGCCACGCAGGCGCCCGGCGCCGATCCCGCCAGGTGGCCGGAGGTGGCTGCCGCGCTGCTGCGCGAGCATCGCGAGTGGCTGCGGCTCGAATGGCGCGATTCGGCGCTGCGCCCGCTGCAGGCCGTCAATACGCCCTACCGCATGCGCGTGCTCGACGAGGACACGCGCGGCCCCGACCAGTCCGACGTGTCGCTGGCCTGCGCCGCGGCGCGCAAGCTGGGCGCGTCGGCCTATTCGCCGAGCCACTACGTGCCCATCGCGGGCGGCGGCGGCATCGAGGTGATGGAGCTGTGCGTGCCGATCGACGCGGGCGGCTACCTGGTGGCGAGCTATTCGCTGCGCGACGCGCTGATCGAGCTGGTCGGCCCCACGCTCACGCGCGGCCAGGAGGTGGCCTTCACCGAGGCCGACGGCACGCGGCTGGTGGCGCTGGGCAGCTCGCGGCGCACCGGCACGCGGGTGTTCACCTCGCAGCAGCTCATCGACCTGCCGGGCACCTCGCTGATGCTGCGCGTGGACGGCTGGCGCGCGGCGCCCGACCTGTTCCCGAACATGCTCACGGCGCTGGTCACGGCGATCTCCATCGCACTGGTGTCGGTGCTGGTGCTGCTCGCGCGCGACACGCGCCGCCGCCTGCGCGCCGAGCGCGACCTGGCCGACGCGCTGGCCTTCCGCAAGGCGATGGAGGACTCCGTCATCACCGGCCTGCGCGCGCGCGACCTGCGCGGCCGCATCACCTACGTCAACCCGGCCTTCTGCGAGATGGTGGGCTTCAGCCCCGAGGAGCTCATGGCGGACAACGCCGAGGCACCCTACTGGCCCACCGAGCTGGCGCACGAGTACCAGCAGCGGCAGGCGCGGCGGCTCGCGGGCGGCATGCCGCCGCGCGAGGGCTTCGAGTCGGTCTTCATGCGCAAGGACGGCACGCGCTTTCCGGTGCTGATCTTCGAGGCGCCGCTGATCAACGCGCACAAGGTGCAGACCGGCTGGATGAGCGCGTTCATCGACGTGAGCGAGCAGCGCCGCATCGAGGAACTCTCGCGCGCCAGCCAGGAGCGCCTGCAGGCCAGCGCGCGGCTGGCCACCGTGGGCGAGATGGCCTCGCTGCTGAGCCACGAGCTCACCCAGCCGCTGGCCGCCATCGCCAGCTACGCGAGCGGCTCGCTCAACCTGCTGGGCCCCGACGCCAAGGGCGACCAGGGCGAGGTGGCGATGGCTGTTAAGCGCATCGCCGAGCAGGCCGACCGCGCCGGGCAGGTGATCCGCAGCGTGCACGACTTCGTGCGCCGCCGCGACCGCACGCGCGAGGCCGTCGCGCCGCAGGCGCTCATCGACGCGGTGCTGCCGCTGGTGCGGCTGCAGGCGCGCAAGCTGGGCGTAATCATCGAGGTGGTGCTGGAAGACCGCCTGCCCGCGGTCATGTGCGACCGCACGCTGGTCGAGCAGGTGCTGCTGAATCTCGCGCGCAACGCGATGCAGGCCATGGACAGCCCCGACAACATCGGCAGCCGCGTGCTGCGGCTGCGCGTGGCGCGCGCCGCCGCGATGGGCGCCGCGGGCCAGGAAGACGGCCGGCGCTGGATCGAGTTCTCCGTGGCCGACCTCGGCAGCGGCATCACCGAGGAGGTCGCCGAGCGGCTCTTCACGCCCTTCTTCACCACGCGCGCCGACGGCATGGGGCTCGGCCTGAGCCTGTGCCGCACCGTGGTCGAGCAGCACGGCGGTGCGCTCCTGTTCGAACCCAACAAGCCGCGCGGAACCGTGTTCAGGTTCACGCTGCTGAGCACATGATCACCCCCAGGCTTCGCGCACTTCGTGTCGCTTCTCCTTCCCCCTCGCCGGGGGCGACACCTGCGGCCCGGCGGAGCCGGTTCCGCGGTGCCCTCGAAGGGCCCGCGCCTGTTTTTGGATTGAATTGATATGCAACCGCTGATCGACGGCTTGATCTTCATCGTGGACGACGACGCCAGCGTGCGCGAGGCGCTGGCCTGGCTGCTGCGCTCGCGGCGCCTGGCCAGCGAGCACTTCGCGAGCGCGGAGGCGTTCGAGCAGTTTCTCGACCAGGGCCCGCTGCCGCAGCAGCCACTGTGCCTGCTGCTGGATGTGCGCATGCCCGGCACCAGCGGGCTGGTGCTGTTCGACCGCATCGTGGAGCGCGGGCTGCTGCCCGCGATGCCGGTGATCTTCCTGACCGGCCATGCCGACGTGCCGACGGCCGTCGACGCGGTCAAGCGCGGCGCCTTCGACTTCTGCGAGAAGCCCTTCTCCGACAACGCACTGGTCGACCGCATCGAGCATGCGCTGAGCGCGTCGCAGCAGGCACTGGAAGTGCAGCGCGCACGCCGGGGCCTGGCCGAGCGCATCGGCGAGCTGACCGATCGTGAGCGCGACGTGATGCGACTGGTGGTCGAGGGCCTGCCGAACAAGCTCATCGCCGACCAGCTCGCGATCAGCGTGCGCACGGTGGAGGTCCACCGCGCGCGCGTGTTCGACAAGATGGAAGTGAAGTCGGCCGTCGAGTTGGCCAACCGTCTGCGCGAACTCTAGCCCCCTGATTCTTCGCGGAACGCCGCGGAACCGGCTCTACCGGGCCGCGGGTGTTGCCCCCTGCAAGGGGGGCACAGCGCACGCAGTGCGCGAAGCCTGGGTGAGCTCAGGACCACCGCGGAACCGGCTTCGCCGGGCCGCAGGTGGTGCCCCCTGAAAGGGGGTTGGCAAAGCGACACGAAGTGCGCGAAGCCTGGGGGTTAGGCCTTCTCCGCCACGAAGATCTCGACGCGGCGGTTCTGTGCGCGGCCTGCGGCCGTGTTGTTGTCCACCAGCGGTTCGCGCGAGCCGCGGCCGTCGGTGGTGATGGCGGTGGTCGAGACGCCGCGGCTCACGAGGTGGTTGCGCACGCTGTCGGCGCGGCTCACCGAGAGGCGCTCGTTGCCTTCCTCGCTGCCGGTGTTGTCGGTGTGGCCCACCACGCGCACGCTGGCGGCGGTGGCGCTCTTCAGGCCTTCGGCGACCTTGTCGAGCACCTGCGCGAGGTTGCGCTTGACGTTGGCGCGGCCGGTGTCGAACGACATCTCGTTGGGGATCACCAGGTGGAGCTGGTTGTCGGCGGTCTGCTCGATCACCACGCCCGTTCCCTTGGTCGAGGTCTCGAGGTCGCTCTTCAGCGTGGCCAGGCGGGCCGTCCAGCTGTTGGCCGGTGCGGCTGCGGCTGCGGGCGCGGCTGCAGGCGCGGGTGCCGGCGGGGGAGCCGACTGCGATGCGCAGCCCGCGATGAACAGCAACGCGGCGGCTGCCGCACTCGAAACAACGAACTTCCTCATGAGATTCCCTCTTAATGGACCAATGGAACGGTTATGGCGGGAACCGGCCTTTCAGCGCGGCCGGTTTCCCTCTCGTGCGCCGGCGCTCGCTCAGCCTCGCGGCCCGCGCTCGCCCACGTAGATTTCGACGCGGCGGTTCTGTGCCCTGCCTGCGTCGCTGTTGTTGTCGGCGATCGGCTCGTGCGAACCGCGGCCTTCGATGCGGAAGATCGCTGCGTTCACGCCGCGCGCCACGAGGTAGTCGCGGGTGCTGGCCGCGCGGTCGACCGACAGGGGGTTGTTGATGGCGTCCGAGCCGGTGCTGTCGGTGTGGCCGATGATGCGCACCTCGGCGTTCGGGTTGCCGCGCAGGCCGCTGGCGAACTGGTCTAGCACCGGCGCGAAGTTGGGCTTGATGTTGGAGCGGCCCACGTCGAACGACACGTCGCTCGGGATCTGCAGCTTCAGCTCGTTGTTGGGCGTCTGGGTCACGGCCACGCCGGTGCCCTGGGTGGCGGCTTCCATCTGGCGCTTCTGGTTCTCCATGCGCTGCGACCACAGGTAGCCGCCGAGCGCGCCGGCTGCCGCGCCGACAACCGCACCCGTGCCGATGGCCCCGCGGTTTCCGCCGGTGGCCGAGCCGATGGCGGCTCCGCCCAGCGCGCCGATGCCGGCGCCGATGCCGGTGTTGCGCTGCGTGTCGGTCATGCCGCCGGCACAGCCCGAGAGGACGAGCGCGGCGGCGGTGGTGGCGAGTAAGAACTTTTTCATGGCGTTCCCTTTCGAGGTTGATTGAAGCGAGCGACAGCTTAGCCTTCGGGGAGTGCGTGATGGTACGGGCTCAAAGCCCTACGGAAAATAAGAAAAGTTTCGTCATCGCGCATGAATGCTGCGATGATTGCTACTAAAGTAATAGCAATGGGGTGGTTGTCCGACAGTGCTGAGCGGCCGGGGACTTCAGGAGCAATTCACGCTTCGGGCGGGCGCTTTCCCTGGTCGGTGCCGCGGCCGGCCTCCGGCTCGTCGTCGTCATCGTGCAATTCACCCTTGTTGCGGCCGGAAAACATGGTCCACCAGATGATCAGAATGAACACCAGTCCCGCGGCGAGGGCTTCAAGCAGAATCAAACCCATGAGAAATGGACTCCAGTGGCTGGTCGGGATTGCGATCGTAGCAACGCTCGCCGCCTGCTCCACCGGCCCGCGCACGCCCGAGGCCCCCATCCGCCCCCCCGTCAGCCAGCCGCGCGACCTCGGTCCGCTCACCGGTTCGCTCGCGCATCCCAAGAGCCGCTGGGTGCCCGTCGGCTGGAGCGAGCTCCCTGGCTTCGGCGAAGACCCCCTGCACGAGGCGTGGATCGCACTGCTGGCGAACTGCACCCGCCCCAACGCCGCCTTCGCGCCGCTGTGCCGCGACGTGCGCCAGCTGACCATCGCCACCCCCGAAGAGCAGCGCCAGTGGATGACAGAGCGGCTGCAGCCCTATCGCGTGGAAGCGCTCAACGGCCAGAGCGAAGGCAAGCTCACCAGCTATTACGAGCCGGTGTACGAGGCCTCGCGCGTGCCCACTGCCACCTTCAACGTGCCGATCTACCAGGCGCCCGACGGCCTCGTGCCGCGCCGCCCCTGGTACACGCGCCAGGAGATCGAGACCCTGCCCGAGGCGCAGGCCGCACTGCGCGGGCGCGAGATCGCATGGATGGCCGACCCCATCGACGCGCTGATGCTGCACATCCAGGGCTCCGGGCGGCTGCGCATCACCGAGGCCAACGGCTGGCAGCACACCGTTCGCGTCGCCTTCTCGGCCACCAACGAGCAGCCTTACCGCAGCGTGCAGCAGTGGCTCGTCAGCCAGGGCGTGGCCAAGGTCGGCAAGTGGCCCGACGACACCAAGGCCTGGGCCGCGCAGAACCCGCAGCGCGTGACGCAGATGATGTGGAGCAACCCGCGCTACGTGTTCTTCCGCGAAGAGACCATGAGCGAGGTCGATGCCGCCTTCGGCCCGCGGGGCGCGCAGGGCGTGCCGCTCACGGCCGGCCGCTCCATCGCGGTCGACCGCGAGAGCATTCCCTACGGCACGCCGGTGTGGCTGGCATCCAGCGGACCGGCGGCGCAGCTGCAGAAGCTGGTGGTGGCGCAGGACACCGGCAGCGCCATCCTCGGCGCCGTGCGCGCCGACTACTTTGCCGGCACCGGTGCCGATGCGGGCCGCCTCGCGGCGAGCATGAACCAGCCGCTGAGGCTGTGGGCCCTGTGGCCGCGGCAGCTGCCCGCGCCCTGAGCCGGGGAGCGCCGATCCGGACGAGGCTTCGATGAAGGGTTTCCGAAAAAGACCCGGCATAACCTGACCGGAAGCTGATCAATTCACGGAGTCGTCATACGAAGTGCCTAACTTCGCGGGCTGGTTTTTCCCCAACCCACGAAGAAAGACATTGCGCATGACCGCAAACACCCGCTCCGACGATCGCCCGGTCGAAATCGAAGACATCGGCACCAACACCACGTCGAATCCCTCGTTCAACGACCTGATCGCCGCCCGACTGAGCCGCCGCCGCCTGTTCGGCCTGGGCGTCGGCACGGCCGGCACCGCGCTGCTGCAGGCCTGCGGCGGTGGTGGCGGTGGCGGCACCGCCTTCCCGGTGCTGCCCCCGGCACCTGCACCGGCTCCCGCTCCGGCGCCTGCCCCCACGCCGGCACCCAGCCCCGCCCCGATGAAGCTCGGCTTCAATGCCGTTGCCAAGAGCCTCGCCGACGTGGTCACCGTGCCGGCCGGCTACACCGCCAGCGTGCTGTACCGCCTGGGCGATCCGATCGCCTCGGGTGTCGCCGCGTACCAGAACAACGGCAATGACGACGCCACCACGTACGACCGCCGCGCAGGCGACCACCACGACGGCATGACCTACTTCGGCATGAACGCGTCGAACAAGTGGGATGCCACCGGCGCATCGCGCGGCCTGCTCGTGATGAACCACGAGGCCATCACACCGCTGTTCCTGCACCCCACCGGGCAGACCGTCAGCGGCAGCGGCACCGCGGCCGCGCGCACCGTGGCCGACGAAGTGCTGCGCGAGTTCTACCTGCACGGCGTGAGCGTGATCGAGGTCAACAAGAGCGGCAGCACCTGGAGCTACAAGCAGGACTCGAGCTTCAACCGCCGCGTCCACACGCTCACCGAGATGGCCTTCTCGGGCCCCGCCGCCAAGACCGGCTACCTGAAGACCAAGTACTCGACCGACGGCAGCAAGACCCGCGGCACGGTCAACAACTGCGCCAACGGCACCACGCCGTGGGGCACGTACCTCACCTGCGAGGAGAACTGGGCCGGCTACTTCCGCCGCATCGCCGTCAACGACGATGCCAACCGCACGGCCAAGGAACTGGCTTCCTTCAGCCGCTATGGCGTGGCCGGCACCGGCCGCGAACTCTGGGCCACCGTCACGCCCGACACCGCCGACAACCTGTACGGGCGCTGGAACACCGAGGTCGTCGCCACGAGCGGCACCGCTGCCGACGACTACCGCAACGGCGCCAACACCTATGGCTGGGTGGTCGAGATCGATCCGTTCAACCCCTCCAGCACGCCCAAGAAGCGCACCGCGCTCGGCCGCTTCGGCCACGAGGGTGCCTGCCTGGGCCCGGTCGTGGTCGGCAAGCCGCTCGTCTGGTACATGGGCGACGACTCGCGCAACGAGTACATCTACAAGTTCGTGTCGACCAAGAACTGGGACGCCGCCGACATCGGCGGCGGCACGGCCGCCGGCGACAAGTACATGGACGACGGCAAGCTCTACGTCGCGAAGTTCAAGGCCGACGGCACGGGCGACTGGCTCGAGCTGAAGCTGGGCGTCAACAACATCACCGCCGCCTACTCCGCATACGCTTTCGCCGACGCGGCCGACGTGCTGATCAACGCCCGTCACGCAGCCGACGCGGCCGGCGCCACCAGGATGGACCGCCCCGAGTGGACGGCCGTCAATCCGAAGACCGGCGAGGTCTACGTCACGCTGACCAACACCAATTCGAGCTCGCGTCCGATCGGCAAGACCGACGCCGCCAACCCGCGCTTCTACAACGACAAGACCACCGCCGGGAAGGACCAGAAGGGCAACCCGAACGGCCACATCGTACGCTTTGCCGATACCAACGGCGACCCGACCTCCGCCACCTTCAAGTGGGACGTGTACCTCTTCGGCGCGCGTTCCACCGCGTCGGCCGATGTCAACCTCTCGCAGCTCGGTGCCGACAACGACTTCTCCAGCCCCGACGGCATGTGGTTCAGCCAGGCGGCGCCCGGCCTGCTGTGGCTGGAGACCGACGATGGCGCCTACACCGACGTGACCAACTGCATGCTGCTGGCGGCCCTGCCGGGCAAGGTCGGCGACGGCGGCGCGAAGACCATCACCAACGTCGACGGCGCCACCACCGCCACGCAGGCCACCTTCGTCGGCAAGGCTCCGGGCACCGACGGACTGCGCCGCTTCCTGGTCGGCCCCATCGACTGCGAGATCACCGGCATCGCCGAATCCGGCGACGGCCGCGCGCTGTTCGTGAACATCCAGCACCCGGGCGAGACCACGGCCAGCACGAACATCTCGGATCCGACGAAGTTCCTCAGCCACTGGCCGGAAGGCGGCAACGCCCGCCCGCGCTCGGCAACCATCGTCATCACCAAGAACGACGGCGGCCTGATCGGCCTCTGATCGACCTGGGTCGGATTCCCCTGTCCGGCGGGGGCACCGCGGAACCGGCTTCGCCGGGCCGCAGGTGTCGCCCCTGGCGAGGGAGTTCGCGCAGCGACACGAAGTGCGCGAAGCCTGGGGGTGTGCCTATTTCGGCAACGGCAGCGCCGTCTTGTATCTCACCTGCTTCAGCGCAAAGCTGGAGCGGATCTTCTCGATCCCCGGAATCGGCGTGAGCTGTTCCAGGATGAATTTCTCCAGCGCCGCCATGTCCGCCACCGCGATGCGGATCAGGTAGTCGCTGTCGCCCGTCATGAGGTAGCACTCCATCACTTCGTCGTGCTCGGCGATGCGCTGCTCGAAGTCGGCGAGCGACTGCTTGCTCTGCGTCGTGAGGCTGATCGAGATGAACACGTTGAGCCCGAGGCCCAGGGCCTTGGCGCTTGCGAGCGCGACATAGCGGTCGATCACGCCGCTGGCCTCGAGCACCTTCACGCGCGAGAGGCAGGGCGATGGCGACAGGTGCACGCGCCGCGCCAGCTCCACGTTCGACAGCGCGCCGTCGCGCTGAAGCTCGTCCAGAATGCGCAGGTCGATGGCGTCGAGTTGCATGAAATGCCGTGCAGATTGAATATCGCGGAATTTTATGCTGCGAGGCCTGCATGGGCTTGGCGCTGCCGGTAGCTAATTTTCCGGACTGCGGCCTAAAGTGCTGCCATGAACGCCCCGATTTCGCCCGACCAGATGCGCGCCCTGCTGCTGGATGAAGCGCAGCTCTCGCACGATCCCGACCCCGCCGAGACCGCCGAGTGGCGCGACGCCTTCGTGGCGCTGGCGCAGACGCAGGGGCCGCAGCGCGCCAGGCAGATGCTGGCCGAGCTGGCCCGCCTCGCGCGGCAGCAGCGCATCGGCTGGCAGCCCGAACTCGCCACGCCGTACGTCAACACCATCGCGGTGGAAGACCAGCCGCCGTTCCCGGGCGACCTCGCCATCGAGGAAAAGCTCGCCTCGCTGATGCGCTGGAACGCGCTCGCGATGGTGGCCAAGGCCAACCAGGCGTACGGCGAACTTGGCGGCCACATCGCCAGCTATGCGAGCGCGGCCGACCTGTTCGAGACCGGCTTCAACCATTTCTTCCATGCGCGCAGCGAGCACCATCGCGGCGACCTCGTGTTCTTCCAGCCGCACAGCGCCCCCGGCGTCTATGCCCGCGCATACCTCGAAGGCCGCCTGAGCGAGGAAGACCTGAAGCACTACCGCCAGGAACTCACCGCGCCCGCCTTCGTCGACGGCAGCGGCGCGCGCGGCCTGTGCAGCTATCCGCATCCGTACCTGATGCCGGACTTCTGGCAGTTCCCGACCGGCTCGATGGGCATCGGCCCCATCAGCTCGATCTACCACGCGCGCTTCATGCGCTACCTCACGCACCGCAACCTGCTGAACTGCGAAGGCCGCAAGGTGTGGGGCGTGTTCGGCGACGGCGAGATGGACGAGCCCGAGTCGATGAGCGCCTTGACGCTCGCCGCACGCGAGAAGCTCGACAACCTCGTGTGGGTGGTCAACTGCAACCTGCAGCGCCTGGACGGCCCGGTGCGCGGCAACGGCCGCATCATCGACGAGCTCGAGAAGCTCTTCGCCGGCGCGGGATGGAACGTCGTCAAGCTGATCTGGGGCAGCGACTGGGACGGGCTCTTCGCCCAGGACGTCAGCGGCGCGCTGGCGCGCGTGTTCGCCAACACCGTCGACGGCCAGATGCAGACCTTCGCGGCCAAGGACGGCCGCTTCAACCGCGACAACTTCTTCGGCCAGAACCCCGAGCTCGCGCGGCTGGCCGAAGGCATGACCGACGAGCAGATCGACCGCCTGAAGCGCGGCGGCCACGATCTCGTGAAGATCCATGCCGCCTACGCCGCAGCCGCGGCGCACCGCGGCCAGCCCACCGTGATCCTCGCCCATACCAAGAAGGGCTACGGCATGGGCAGCGCCGCGCAGGGCAAGATGACCACGCACTCGCACAAGAAGATGGGCGACGTGGACCTCATCGAGTTCCGCGACCGCTTCAACCTGCCGCTGACCGACGCGCAGGCCACCGCGATGGACTTCTACCGCCCCGCCGAGGACAGCGCCGAGATGCGCTACCTGCGCCAGCACCGCGAGTCGCTCGGCGGCGCCATGCCGCGCCGCGAGACCGCCTGCGCGGTGGTCGCCAAGCCCGACATCGCGAGCTACGCGCAGTTCGCCACTGTTGCCGGCGGCAAGGAGATGAGCACCACCATGGCCTTCGTGCGCATGCTGGGCAACCTCATGAAGGACAAGGCCCTCGGCCCGCGCATCGTGCCCATCGTGGCCGACGAGGCGCGCACCTTCGGCATGGCCAACCTGTTCAAGCAGGTCGGCATCTATTCGAGCGTGGGCCAGCGCTATGCGCCGGAGGACATCGGCTCGGTGCTGAGCTACCGCGAGGCCACCGACGGGCAGATCCTGGAAGAGGGCATCAGCGAGGCCGGCGCCATCGCCAGCTGGACGGCCGCGGCCACCAGCTACAGCGTGCACGGGCTGGCGATGCTGCCCTTCTACATCTACTACTCGATGTTCGGCTTCCAGCGCGTGGGCGACGCGATCTGGGCCGCGGCCGACCAGCGTGCGCGCGGCTTCCTGCTGGGCGCCACGTCGGGCCGCACAACCCTCGGCGGCGAGGGCCTGCAGCACCAGGACGGAAGCAGCCACCTCGTGGCCGCGACCATCCCCAACTGCAAGGCCTACGACCCGGCCTTCGCGGGCGAGATGGCGGTGATCGTCGACGCGGGCATCCGCGAGATGATGGTCGAGCAGCAGGACGTGTTCTATTACGTCACGCTCATGAACGAGAACTACGCGCAGCCCGACGTGCCGGCCGGCGCGGAAGGCGACATCCTGCGCGGCTGCTATCGCTTCGGCACTTACGCGCCGGCATCGGGCAAGGCGAAGAAGAAGGTCACGCTGATGGGCTCGGGCGCGATCCTCACCGAGGTCGTGAAGGCCGCACAGCTGCTGGCCGACGAAGGCATCGAGGCCGAGGTGTTCAGCGTCACGAGCTGGAGCGAGCTCGCGCGCGATGGTCTGGCCTGCGAGCAGCGCGAACTGGCGGGCGAAGAAGCCGGCGTGCCCTTCGTCGCGCAGCAGCTCGGCAAGGGCGGCAGCAGGACACCGATCATCGCCGCCACCGACTACGTGCGCGCCGTGCCCGAGAGCGTCCGCGTCTTCCTGCCCGAGGGCCGCCGCTACATCACGCTGGGCACCGACGGTTTCGGCCGCAGCGACACGCGCGCTGCGCTGCGCGGCTTCTTCGGGGTCGATGCGCAGAGCATCGCGAAGGCCGCACGCCACGCGCTGGGCTGAATTCCTGCGGTCTCCGCGACGGGGCGGGCCCTGCGTTAGAGTCGCAGGCCCCACCCCCTTCGCACCCATGACCGCCCGCTTCCAGTCCATCGCCCCTGCCGTCCGCCTGGCCGACCGGGTGGCCGATGCGCTTGCGGCCGAGGTGCGCAGCGGGCGGCTCTCCGAAGGCGACCGGCTGCCGACCGAGACTGCGCTGGCCGAGCAGTTCGGCGTGAGCCGCACGGTGGTGCGCGAGGCGGTGTCGCGGCTGAAGTCGCTGGGGCTGCTCGATTCGCGGCAGGGCAGCGGCGTCTACGTGCGCGCTGCCGGCGTCGAGCCGCTGCGCTTCGAGATGCCGCACGTGGCCTCGCGCGAGGCGGTGATCCAGATGGTCGAGCTGCGCCGTGCGCTCGAAGCCGAGGTCGCCGCGCTGGCCGCAGAGCGGCGCACCGAGGAGGAGATGCAGCGCATCCGCGACGCCATCGCCGCATTGCACGCGGCGGTCGAGGCGGGCGGCAACGGGGCGGACGAGGACGTGCTCTTCCACCGCGCCATCGCCGAGGCGGCCCGCAACCCCTTCCTGATCGGCACGCTGCAGTACCTGCGGCAGTTTCTGCACGGCGCCACCCGCGTCACGCGCGCCAACGAGGCGCGCCGCGCCGATTTCGCGCGCGAGGTGGCGCAGGAGCATGCGCGCATCGTGGAGGCGATCGAGGCCGGCGACCCGCTGCGCGCGCGCGAGGCCGCCAAGAGCCACATGGACAACGCGATCCGCCGCATCGAGCAGGCCGATCCGGTGTTCTGGCAGCAGGAGGGCGAGCAGCTCGCCCGTCCGCTGGTCGAAGGCTGGCCCGTCGGCGGCTGAGCCGACACACAAAGACACCACAAAGTCGCCAGAAGGCGAGTTCTCCGAGGGTTTACCCGGGTCGGCCAGCAAAACCCAGATTTGTATGATGACCTGACAAATCATCAGAGACACAGCTTTTCATGACTTCCTCGACCCTCCAGGCCGGCGCCATGTCGCCCGCCGCCGCCGACGCCGCGCTCGAAAAGCGCGCCTATTCCAAGGTGTTCTGGCGCCTCGTGCCCTTCCTGATGCTCTGCTACGTGATCGCGTACCTCGACCGCGTGAACGTCGGCTTCGCCAAGCTGCAGATGGGCCAGGACCTGGGCTTCAGCGAAACCGTGTTCGGCCTGGGCGCCGGCATCTTCTTCCTGGGCTACTTCCTGTTCGAGGTGCCGAGCAACCTGCTGCTCAACCGCGTGGGCGCGCGCATCTGGATCGCGCGGATCATGATCACCTGGGGCCTGCTCTCGGCCTGCTTCATGTTCGTGAAGACGCCCACCAGCTTCTACATCCTGCGCTTCCTGCTCGGGCTGGCCGAGGCGGGCTTCTATCCGGGCGTGATCCTCTATCTCACGCACTGGTACCCGGCGCACCGGCGCGCGCGGATCATCGCGGTGTTCATGTCGGCGATTCCCGTGGCGGGCATCTTCGGCAACCCGCTGTCGGGCTGGATCATGGACAGCTTCCACGGCGTGTCGGCCATGAGCGGCTGGCAGTGGATGTTCCTCATCGAGGCCATCCCCGCCGTGCTGATCGGCCTGATGGTGCTCTTGTACCTGGACAACGGCATCGCCCAGGCGCGCTGGCTGAACGCCGAGGAAAAGGCGCTGCTGCAGCGCGAGGTGGCGAGCGACGCCGTCCACGGCGCCAAGGGCCCGCACTCGGTGGCCGGCGTGTTCCGCGATGCGCGCATCTGGTGGATGGCCTTCATCTACTTCGCGTTCGTGATGGGCCAGTACGCGCTGACCTTCTGGCTGCCGACGCTGGTCAAGGCCACCGGCGTGCAGGGCAACCTGAACATCGGCCTGCTCAGCGCCATTCCCTTCCTCTGCGCCATCGTCGCGATGAACCTCTTCGGCCGCAGCGCCGACCGACGCCAGGAGCGCCGCTGGCACCTGATCGTGCCGGCCATGATGGGCGCCGTGGGCTTCACCGTCGCCGCCTCGTATACGCAGAACACCGCCGTGTCGCTGGCGTTCCTCTCGCTCGCCGCCGCCGGCGTGCTGACCTGCGCGCCGCTCTTCTGGTCGCTGCCCACCGCCTTCCTGACGGGCACGGCGGCCGCCGCGGGCATCGCCGCCATCAACTCGGTGGGCAACCTCGCGGGCTTCGTGAGCCCCTACCTCATCGGCTACCTGAAGGACCTCACGGGCAGCACGCAGATCGGCATGTACGTGCTGGCCGGCGCGCTGGTGCTCGGCGCCATCGCCGTGTGGTTCACGCCCAAGCAACTCGTCAACCGCTAGATGAAGTACACCCTCAGGCTTCGCGCACTGCGTGTCGCTGCGCCCACCCCCTCGCCGGGGGCGACACCCGCGGCCCGGCAAGGCCGGTTCCGCGGTGGTTCCCCAAGGGGGCGCGTCGCACCGGGCGGCCGGCCTTGCAACTGAAGGAAGCAACGCAATGAATCAAGAAAAGACTCCCGCCACCACCTCCACCGCCACCCCCGTCGTCGGCCTCGTGGGCCTGGGCGCCATGGGCGCCGGCATGGCGCAGTCGCTGCGCCGCGCGGGCTATGCGCCGCATGTGTTCGACGTGCGCCGCGAGGCCGCCGAAGCATTCGCGCGCGATGGCGGCACGGCCTGCGCCACGCTGGCCGAGCTCGGCGCGCAGTGCGACATCGTGGTCAGCGTGGTGGTGAACGCCGCGCAGACCGAGTCGGTGCTGTTCGGCGACGGCACCTCGCCCGGCTGCGCGGCGTCGATGAAGCCCGGCAGCCTGTTCGTGATGTGCTCCACCGTCGATCCGAACTGGTCGGTGGCGCTCGAGGCGCGTCTCGAAAAGCTCGGCATCCTCTACCTCGACGCGCCCATCTCCGGCGGCGCCGCCAAGGCCGCGAGCGGCCAGATGACGATGATGACCGCCGGCACGCCCGCCGCCTACGAGCGCGCCGGTGCGGTGCTGGACGCCATGGCCGCCAAGGTCTACCGCCTGGGCGACAAGGCGGGCGCCGGCAGCAAGGTGAAGATCATCAACCAGCTGCTGGCCGGCGTGCACATCGCGGTGGCGGCCGAGGCCATGGCGCTGGGCCTGCGCGAGGGCGTGGACCCGGCGGCGCTGTACGAGGTCATCACCCACAGCGCGGGCAACAGCTGGATGTTCGAGAACCGCATGGCGCACGTGCTCGCCGGCGACTACACGCCGCTGTCGGCCGTGGACATCTTCGTGAAGGACCTGGGCCTGGTGCTCGACGTGGCGCGCGCGAGCAAGTTTCCGCTGCCGCTGTCGTCCACCGCGCACCAGATGTTCATGCAGGCCTCGACCGCCGGCTATGCGCGCGAGGACGACAGCGCCGTCATCAAGATCTTCCCCGGCATCGAGGTGCCGGCGCCGAAGGGGAATGCGTCGTGAGCGAGCCGGCGCTCAAGTTCGTCGACACGCCGCTGCTGCGCATCGGCTACGAGGAATGGAATCCCGCGGGCAAGGCCACCGCGGTGCTGGTGCACGGCTGGCCCGACAGCCCGCGCTGCTGGCACGGCGTTGCCGAGCGGCTCGTCGACGCCGGCTGGCGCGTGCTGCTGCCCGCCCTGCGGGGCTTCGCGCCGACGACCTTCCTGCATGCCGACACGCCGCGCAGCGGACAGCTCTCGGCGCTGGGCCGCGACCTGCTCGACTTCATCGACGTGCTCGGCCTGCGGCAGCCCGCGCTGGTCGGCCACGACTGGGGCGCGCGTGCCGTGGCCAATGCCTGCGGGCTGCGGCCCGGCGTCGCCAGCGCGCTCGTGCTGATGTCGGTCGGCTACGGCACCAATGCGCCCGACCAGCCGATGCCGCTCGCGCAGGCGCGCAACTACTGGTACCACTGGTACATGGCCACGCCGCGCGGCGAACGCACGGTGCATGACGACCGCATCGCCTTCACGCGGATGATGTGGGACACCTGGGCGCCGGCCGGCTGGTACGAGCCTGCCGAGTTCGAGGCCACCGCCGCCGCCTTCGAGGGCGACGACTGGGCGCGCGTGGTGGTGCATTCGTACCGCCATCGCTGGGGCCATGCGCCGGGCGACCCGCACTACGCGGCCGACGACGCCGCGCTCAACCCCGCGCCCGTGCTGCCGGTGCCCACGCTGGTGCTGCACGGCGCGGCCGATTCCTGCAATCATCCCGACACCTCGGCCGGCAAGGAACGCTTCTTCAGCGGCCCCTACCGCCGCGAGCTGCTCGACGGCGTGGGCCACTTCCCGCAGCGTGAGGCGCCGCAGGCTGTGGCCGACGCGCTGCTGCGCTTCCTGCCCGCGCTCTAGAACGAACACGAAAGACAAGACGACCATGAACATCCTCATCACCGGCGGCTGCGGCTTCCTGGGCGCCCGCCTCGCCCGCACGCTGCTCTCGGGCGGCAGCCTTGCGCTGGCCGGATCGGCCGCGCAGCCCGTCTCGCGCATCACCCTGGCCGACCGCGTGCCGCCGCCCGCCGACCTGGCGTCCGATGCGCGCGTGCAGTTCGTGCAGGGCGACCTGCTGGAGCAGCTCGCGAACGGCGCGCTGCCCATCGCCGACACGCAGCTCGTCTTCCACCTCGCCGCCGCCGTGAGCGGCGAGTGCGAGGCCGACTTCGACCTCGGCATGCGCAGCAACCTCGACGCCACGCGCGGCCTGCTCGAAGCGGCGCGGCGCGCGGGCCATGCGCCGGTGTTCGTGTTCTCCAGCTCGGTCGCGGTGTTCGGCGATTCGCCCGAGCAGCGCCTGCCCGCCGTCATCGAGGACACCACGCTGCCGACGCCGCAGAACAGCTACGGCATCCAGAAGTTCATCGGCGAGCAACTGGTGGCCGACTTCACGCGCAAGGGCTTCGTGCAGGGCCGCAACGTACGGCTGATGACGGTGTCCGTGCGCCCCGGCCGACCCAACGGCGCGGCATCGAGCTTCCTGAGCGGCATGCTGCGCGAGCCGCTGGCCGGCGAACGCGCACGCTGCCCCGTGTCGCCCGACACGCCCGTCGCGCTGGCCTCGCCCGGCAACACCGTCGCGGGCATCGTGCGCGCGGCCACCGCCAGCGCCGCCGAATGGGGCGCGCGCACGGCGGTCAACCTGCCGGCGCTGACCACCACCGTGCGCGAGATGGCGCAGGCGCTCGAACGCATCGCGGGCAAGGAGGCCACCGGCCTGATCGACTGGGAACCCGACGCCGCCATCGCGAAGATCGTGACCAGCTGGCCCAGCCGCATCCACGCCGCGCGCGCCGAGGCGCTGGGCCTGAAGTCCGACGCCAGCTTCGACGCGATCCTGCGCGACTACGTGCGCGAGAACGCGCAGGCCGTGAAGCTTGCGCTGAAGGACTGAACGCCATGTCCAAGCTCGTGCTCGGCTGCATCGCCGACGATTTCACCGGCGCCACCGACCTCGCCAACAACCTCGTGCGTGCCGGCATGCGCGTGGTGCAGGCCATCGGCGTGCCCGAAGGCCCACTCGATGCCGACGTGGATGCGGTGGTGGTCGCGCTCAAGTCGCGCACCATCGCGCCGGCCGAGGCCATCGCGCAGTCGCTCGGCGCCTTGCGCTGGCTGCAGGCGCAAGGCGCGAAGCAGATCTACTTCAAGTACTGCTCCACCTTCGACAGCACGCCGCAAGGCAACATCGGTCCCGTGACCGAAGCGCTGATGGACGCGATGGGATGCGACTTCACCATCGCCACGCCCGCCTTCCCCGACAACAAGCGCACCGTGTTCAAGGGCTACCTGTTCGCGGGCGACGTGCTGCTCAACGAGAGCGGCATGCAGAACCATCCGCTCACGCCGATGACCGACCCGAACCTCGTGCGCGTGCTGCAGGCGCAGTGCACGCGCAAGGTGGGGCTCGTCGACTACGCGGTGGTGGCGCGCGGCGCCGCCGCCATCGAGGAGCGCATCGCTCAGCTCAAGGCCGAGGGCGTCTCCATCGCCATCGTCGACGCGGTGTCGAACGACGACCTGCTGCGCATGGGCCCGGCGCTCGCGAAGATGCCGCTGGTCACCGCAGGCTCGGGCGTGGCCATCGGCCTGCCGGCCAACTTCGGCCTCGCGCCCTCGTCGCAGGCGAGCGAACTGCCCGGGGCCGGCGGCAAGTCGGCGGTGGTCTCGGGCAGCTGCTCGCTGGCCACCAACCGGCAGGTGCTCGATTTCATCCAGCGCGGCGGCGCGGCACTGGCCATCGATCCGCTGCGCATCGCGGCCGGCGTCGACGTCGCGGCCGAGGCGCTGGCGTGGGCCGCTCCGCTGATCGACAAGGGCCCCGTGCTCGTCTACTCGACCGCCGAGGCCGGCGCCGTGAAGTCGGTGCAGGGCCGCCTGGGCGTGGAAGAGGCCGGTGCGATGGTCGAGCGCACGATTGCCGCCATCGCGCGCGGCCTGGTCGAGCGCGGCGTGCACCGGCTGGTGGTGGCCGGCGGCGAGACCTCGGGCGCCTGCGTGCAGGCGCTGGGCATCGCGCAGATGCAGATCGGCCCGCAGATCGACCCCGGCGTGCCGTGGTGCCATGCGCGCTCCGAAGCCGCGCCCGAGGCCGGCCTGCACATCGCGCTGAAGTCGGGCAACTTCGGCAGCGACGATTTCTTCACCAAGGCATTTACAGTGCTCGCATGACCGAGAGCATGACTGCAGAGAACCAGGCCCGCGAGGAGATCTGCCGCGTCGGCCGCAGCCTGTTCGAGCGCGGCTACGTGCACGCCACGGCCGGCAACATCAGCGTGCGCCTGGACGACGGCGGCTTCCTCATCACGCCCACCGATGCCTGCCTCGGCTTCCTCGACCCGGCGCGGCTCGCACGGCTCGACGCGCAGGGCCGGCAGACCGGCGGCGACCGCGCCAGCAAGACCATCGCGCTGCACACGCGCATCTACGCTGCCGCGCGCGCGTTCGATGCGAACACCGCCTGCGTGATCCACACCCACAGCACGCACTGCGTGGCGCTCACGCTGCAGGCTCCCGGCGATGAACTGCTGCCCGCGCTCACGCCCTACTTCGTGATGAAGGTCGGCCATGTGCCGGTCATTGCGTACCACCGGCCGGGCGCGCCCGAAGCGGCCGAGCAGGTGGCGCAGGCCATCGGGCGCTTCGGCGCCGCCGGCACGCCGATCCGCGCCGTGATGCTCGCGCGCCTGGGCCCCAACGTGTGGCACGACACGCCGGCCGCCGCCATGGCCGTGCTCGAGGAACTCGAGGAAACCGCAAGGCTCCAGCAGCTCGCCCAGGCCGCAAGGCCCGAGCCGCTCGATGCCGACCAGATCGATGAACTGCGCCGCACCTTCGGTGCGCGCTGGTAGTAAAAACACCCCATGCCCCAATTCGCCGCCAACCTCTCGATGCTCTACCCGGAGCTCGCCTTCCTCGACCGCTTCGACGCCGCCGCGAAGGACGGTTTCAAGGCCGTGGAATACCTCTTCCCCTACGACTTCACCAAGGAAGAAATCGTCGCCAGGCTCGAGCACAACGGCCTGCAGCAGGTGCTGTTCAACGGCCCGCCTGGCGACTGGAACGGCGGCGAGCGCGGCCTGGCCTGCCTGCCGGGGCGCGAGGCCGAGTTCCGCGAAGGCATCGCCAAGGCCATCGACTATGCCGTGGCGCTCGACTGCCCGCGCATCCACGTCATGGCCGGCCTCGTGCCCGCCGGACAGCAGCGCGACGCGCTGCAGCCCGTCTACATCGACAACCTGCGCTGGGCCGCTGCCGAGGCCGCCAAGGCAGGCCGCGACGTGCTGATCGAGCCGATCAACACGCGCGACATCCCGGGCTTCTTCCTCAACCGGCAGGACCATGCGCACGAGATCGTCGAGACGGTGGGCGCACCCAACCTCAAGGTGCAGATGGATCTCTACCACTGCCAGATCGTCGAGGGCGACGTGGCGATGAAGATCCGCAAGTACCTGCCGACCGGCCGCGTCGGCCACATCCAGATCGCGGGCGTGCCCGATCGCAACGAACCCGACATCGGCGAGCAGAACTACCCGTACCTCTTCGACGTGCTCGACGAGGTGTCGGCGCAGTGCGGCTGGCAGGGCTGGGTCGGCTGCGAGTACCGGCCGAAGCGCGGCGCGGAGCCCGGCGGCACCTCGGCCGGCCTGGGCTGGCTGCGCGACTGGCGGCAGCGGCACGCATGAAGCTCGAGGCGCTGCGCATCCCGGCGCCGCTGCGTGGCTTCGCGGCGGGCGATGTGCAGCTGTTCGACATCGTGCTGGCCGGCGACAGGGTCGCTTCCATCGCGCCCAGCGCGCAGCAGCAGCATGCGAAGGGCACGCTGCTGAGCGCACTGGTCGAGGCCCACGCGCACATCGACAAGAACTACACCGTGCAGGATGTGGGCGCCGCGCAGGGCAACCTGTTCGTCGCGATCGAGCGCATGAATCGCCATCGCGAGAGCTGGACCGGCGAGTCGCTGCGCCTGCGCATGGAGCGCGCGCTTCGCGATGCCTGGCTGTCGGGCACGCGCGCGCTGCGCACGCACCTCGACTGGGTGCAGCCCGAGCCGCCGGCCGCGCTGGCGGTGTTCGAGGCGCTGCGCGAGGAATGGCGCGGCCGCATCGAGCTGCAGTTCGTATCGCTCACGCCGCTCGACCTGTTCGCCGGCATCGACGCCGGCGAGCGCATCGCGCGCGAGGTGAAGCGCGCGGGCGGCGTGCTCGGCGCCTTCGTCTACCGCAACGAGGGCATCGTCCACAAGCTGGGCCGCGTGTTCGACCTTGCGCAGCAGCATGGCCTGGCGCTGGACTTCCACGTCGACGAAGGCCTGGACATCGAGGCCACCGGCCTGCGCAGCATCGCCCAGTTGGTGCGTGCGCGCGACTTCGGGCAGGGCGTGGTCTGCGGCCATGCCTGCTCGCTGTCGGTGCAGGAAGACGCCGTGGCCGCCGAAACGCTCGCGCTGTGCGCCGGCGCCGGCATCCACCTCGTCGCGCTGCCCACCACCAACCTCTACCTGCAGGGCGCATGGGACCGCACGCCGGTGCAGCGCGGCATCACGCGCATCCGCGAGGCGGCGGCACGGGGCTTGCGTGCGAGCCTGGCGACCGACAACGTGCAGGACGCCTTCTATCCCTACGGCAGCTACGACCTGCTGGAGACCTTCGGCCTCGGCGTGCAGGCGGCGCACCTCGCGCCGGCCGACGACTGGCTCGACACCGTCACCGTGAGCCCAGCGAAGGCGCTGGGGCTCGCGTGGGACGGGCGCATCGCGCCGGGCTGCCCGGCCGACCTGCTGGTGCTGTCGGCCACCGGGGAACATGAACTGATCGGCCCGCGCGGACGGCAACGCACCGTCATCCGCGCCGGCCAACGACTGGAGAGCAACGAGCAATGAGCATGGGCAAGCCGATGGCCAACTACGCGGCCGCCAAGCGCGTGGGCGATTTCGTCTTCATGAGCGGCGTGGTCGCCGTCGATCCGGCCACGCGCCGCGCGGTGGCCGGCTACGACGCCATTCCGGAAGAAGCGCGCACCGCGCTGCAGGGCGTGGGCTACGCCACCGGACAGATGTCGGTGGACGTGTTCGAGGCGCCCATCGTCGCGCAGAGCTGGTTCGTGCTCGAGCGCATCCGCCAGATCGCGGCCGAGCACGGCGGCACGATGGAAGACGTGGTGAAGCTGGTGCAGTACTTCCGCCACCTGCCGCACTACGCCTTCTACAACCGCGTGCGCGGCCTGTTCTATCCGGGCGAGCCGCCCGTCAGCACGGTGGTGGAGGTGTCGCGCTTCCTGCCGGGCGACGAGGTGCTGGTGGAAGTTGAGGCGACCATGTACCTGCCGGAATAGGTACTCCCCCAGGCTTGCCCACTTCGTGTGGCCGCCAACCCCCTCGCCGGGGGCAACACCTGCGGCCCGGCAGAGCCGGTTCCGCGGTGTTCCGCGGTGTTCCGCGAAAAGTCTCGCCCTACCTGACGCCCGCGCCCTTCAAAAGGAACTCCGTCACCTGCTCGATCAGGTAGCGCCGGTCCTTGTCGTCGCCCTGCTGCGCGGTGTCGCGGAAGTAGGCGGCCTGCGTGGCGTGGTCGGCGTAGAACTGCGTCACGGCCCAGATGTGGAACAGCACCAGCATCGGGTCGGCCTTGTCCATCAGGCCCTGGTTCATCCAGTTCTGGATGACGGCGGCAGCCTGTTCGGTGCGCTGCTTGCTCGTTGCCATCATGTCGTTGATGACCGGCGCGCCGCGCATCATCTCGGCCGTGAAGATGCGCGAGCGCAGCGGGTGCTCGAACGAGAACATCATCTTGCGCCGGATCAGGTCGCCCAGCACCCTGCGCGGGCCGAAGGCCTCGTCGCTGAAGCCGAACACCACGATCCAGTCGTTGAGGATGTCCTGCAGCACCTGGCGGTACAGCGCCTCCTTGCTGTCGATGTAGTAGTGCAGCTGCGCCTTCGAAAGCCCCGCCTTGTCGGCGATCGCCTGCGTCGACGCGCCGGCCAGGCCCTCGCTCGCGAACACCTCGATGGCGGCCTGGTTGATGAGGGCCAGCACCTGCGTGTACTTGCGCGAGCGCCCGCGCGTGGCGGGAGCCTCGCCGTCGTTCTCCTGGGTGATGGCGGAAGCCGCAGCGGAAGAGGCAGACGCACGCGCGCTCACAGCTGCAGTTCCAGTTCCAGCCCCTTGGCGCGCGAGCAGCACAGCGCCACCTTGTGGCGGCGCTCGCTGCCGGTCAGGCAGAAGTCGCGGTGCTCGGCGCCTTCACCGTCGCCCTCGACCACGCAGGTGCCGCACAGGCCCTGCTGGCACGACACCGGGATGTCGATGCCGACCTCGTGCAGCGCGTCGACGGCGGTCTGGTCCGCCGCCACCGGCACCGTGATGCCGCGCTTGGCGAGCTTCAGCGTGAAGGGCAGGCCGGCGGCCGCGCCGGCATCGGTGGGCGCGGAGAAGTATTCGGCGTGCAATGCGTCTTCCGGCCAGTGCGCGGCGGCGTCGCGCACCGCCTGCATGAAGCCGCCGGGGCCGCACACATACAGGTGCGTGCCGGGTGCGCGCTGGGCCAGCAGCGAACGCAGGTCGATGCGCTGCGATGCGTCGCCCTGGTCGAGGTGCAGCCGCAGGTGCGGTGCGAGCGACGGCGCGCGCAGCGCATCGGCGAAGGCCAGGTGCTCCTCGCTGCGCGCGAAAACGCACAGCGTGAAGGCGGCGCCGCGCCCGGCCAGCGCCTGCGCCATCGCCAGCAGCGGCGTCATGCCGATGCCGCCGGCCAGCAGCAGGTGGTGCGCGGCCTCCTCGCGCAGCGGGAAGGTGTTGCGCGGCGCGCTGATCGGCAGCAGGTCGCCCTCGCGCACGCGCTCGTGCATCGAGGCCGAGCCGCCGCGGCTGGAAAGCTCGCGCTTCACGCCGATCACGTAGCGCCCCGCGCTGGCCGACGACGGCGCCCGCGCCAGCGAATACTGGCGCGAGAAGCCGCCGGGCATGTGCACGTCGATGTGCGCGCCGGCCTCGTACGAGGGCAGCGGCCGGCCCCACGGGTGGGCCAGCTCGAAGGCCAGGATTTCCGGCGTCTGGCGCGAGATGCGTTCGACGCGGACGGTGAGCGTGCGTTCGAGGCTCATGGTTTCGTGTCTCCCTCTGGAGTCTGTGGCTCTTCTGCTAGATGCTGCTCAGCTTGCGCGAGACGCGTTCGATGAAATGGGTGCGGTCGTTCGCGGTGACGGCGTTCATGTCGTGCAGCTGCAGCCAGGTCACCTTGCAGCGCCACGCGAAGAGTGCGCGCAGCGCCCGCGTGAAGAGGCGCCTGCCCGGATCTCCGATGACCATCACGAACCAGCGCGGCGAGCCGCCGGTGGTCACCACCGTGAGCCGCCTGATGTGGCGCATGCCCGACTTCGCGAGCTGTCCCTTGCGTTCCGCCGGCAGGAAGGCCACGCCAGGCAGCCAGACCCGCTCCAGCCAGCCCTTGAGCATCGACGGCGGCCCGTGGAACCAGGTGGGAAACACGAACACCAGGTGCTCGGCCCACAGCAGCGCTTCGACGTGGGGTTTCACACGTTCGCGGATCAGGTCGGGGTTGTCGAGGTAGGCGATGCGCTCTTCGCATGTCAGCGTGGGGTCGAAGCCCTCGGCATAGAGGTCGATGGCCTTGACGGGATGTCGCGGCGAGAGCGCCTCGAGGGCGGTGCGGTAGAGCGCGTGGTTGAAGCTGTCAGGGTTCGGATGGCAATGGACGACGAGCGTTTTCATGGTTGAGGGCCGGTTCGCTCGGCGGTTGTCGGCCGCCGGCGAGACGGGGTCAGAGCCCAGGGGGTGAAAGGCCGCGCGGTGCCTTATGGCAACCCAGGCGCCGGCATCTGACCCCGGCGCAAGCCCCGCGCGGCCCGCGGGAAAAATGCGTTCTTCGCAGGGGCCTTACTTGCCCGTGAGCTTCTTGCGAACGTCGATGCCGACGCCCTTGTTCACGAACTGCGTGGTGACCACCTTCGACAGGTCGACCTCGCCGGGCTTGTACAGGCCGGCCTTGACCATCTTGTCGTAGAAGTCCTTCACGCGGGCCTCGTCCATCGCGCCGATGCCCTTGGTGAGCGATTCGCCGCTGTCGACGATGCCCATCTTCTTCATCAGCTCGATGGAGCCCTGCGAGGACGCCACGGGCGAGTCGGGGTTGATCTTGGCGATCATCTCGTTGGCGGCCTTGTTGTCGCCGTAGAGGTAGTTGTTCCAGCCGATGATCGAGGCCTCGATGAACTTGCGCACCGTCTCGGGCTTGGTCTTGACCATGTCGGCGCGCGTCTCGATGGTGGTCGAGTAGGTCGAGAAGCCGTTGTCGGCCAGCAGCTGCACCACCGGGTCGAAGCCGGCCTGCGCCTTGATCGACAGCGGCTCCGAGATGGCGTAGCCCTGCTGGATGGACTTCTTGTCGGCCAGGAAGGGGCCGACGTTGAAGGTGTAGGGCTTGAGCTGCGAGTCCTTGAAGCCGTGCTCCGACTTCATCCACTGCCAGAAGCTGAACTGGCCGTCCTTGCCGATGAAGGCCACCGGCGCCTTGGTCATGTCCTTGAAGGTGTCGAAGCCCTGGCCCGGGTGGGCGAACATGGCCTGCGGGTCCTTCTGGAAGAAGGCCGCCACCACCACCGTGGGCACGCCGTTCTTCACGTTGTCGAAGGACTGCAGCAGGTTGCCCGTCATGAGGAAGTCGACCTTGCCGGCCGGCAGCATCGGCCGGTTGTTGACCATCGGGCCGCCCTGCTGGATGTCGACGTCGAGGCCGTACTTCTTGTAGGTGCCGTCCACCAGCGCCTGGTAGAAGCCGCCGTGGCCGGCCTGCGCCTTCCAGTTGGTGGCGAACACCACTTTTTCCTGCGCCTGCACGGCGAAGGCGGCGCCCGCGAGGGCCAGACCCAGAACGAGCGGGCGGAGGGTGAATGCGGGGATGCGCATGGGAACGTGCTCCTGTGGAGGTTTCGTTGAAAAGAAAGGGATGCGCAGACTAAGGCTTTTCAGCGTTCGATGGCCATGTCGGCGCGCCACCCGCGTGTTTTTCCGGGGTTCATCAGGCCCATCGGGTCGCTGCGCTTCTTGAACTCGATCTGCTTCGTGTCGATGGTCTTCATGCCGCCGTCCTCGATGGTGACGACGTGCGGGTTGAAGATCACGCAGCCGCCCTGCGACTCGATCTCGCGGATCACCTCGTACTGGTGGGCCTTGCCCTTCCAGCGCACCAGCAGGATGCCGAAGGTGCCGCATTCGCCGTTGGCGCGCGCGAAGTCCTGGTGCTGCAGCACGTCGTCGCCGAAGATCTCAAGGTGCCGCTCGACCACGGCCGGGTCGAAGGGTTGTGCGTAGGCCACCTGCAGGTAGGTCCAGCCGCGGTCGGCCTTCAGCGCCTGCAGCGTCGTGTGGTTGAAGGCGCACTCGTAGGCGGGAGGCAGCCCGTCGGCGAGCAGCTCGGCCTCGGTACCCGCTACCGAGATGGTGCCGCCCTGCGCATCGGCGAGCGCGCGGAACTCGGCCATCGATTCGGGCGAGACCATCGCGAACACCGCGTGCCGGTCGGCCGGGAAGCGGTCGCGCATGGCCGTGTAGTAGGGCGAGAAGCGCGCCTCCACCGTCGACAGCAGGAAGATGTCGAGCGAAGGCGCCTGCGCGGCGATGCCGAAGTCGAGCGCGCCGCGGTAGGTGCCGAAGAGCACCGTGCAGTGCACCCAGTCGACGGCAGGGCTCAGCGCCACTTCCACGTCGAGGATCACGCCGTTGGTGCCGTAGGCGTGGTGCACCTGCTGGATCTCGTCGCCGTGCAGCTCGATGACGCGCGGCTCGCGCTCCACCGTCATCACGCGCGCGCGCAGCAGGTTGCCGGGGTCGCGCAGGATGCCGTGGCGGAACGAGCCGATGCCGCCGAAGCCGCCCGCGATGAAGCCGCCGATGGAGGCCACGTGCCAGGTCGAGGGCCACATGCGCAGCGCCTGCCCGGTCTCGCGCGCGGCGAGGTCGATGTCGTGCATGCGCGCGCCGGCCTCCACGCGGATGCTGCCCTCGCGGATGTCGAGCACGCGGCACATCTGCGTCACGTCCAGCACGATGCCGCCTTCCAGCGGCACGCACTGGCCGTAGTTGCCGGTGCCGCCCGCGCGCACCGTGAGCGGCAGCTTCCACTTCGCGGCCACGGCCGCGGCCTGGCGCACGTCGTCCTCGGTGCCGACCTTCACCACCAGGTCGGCCACGCAGCCCGCGAGCTGCTCGGTGAGGATGGGGCTGTACCAGTAGAAGTCCTTCGACAGCTGCTTGCGCTGGCCGGGCGCGGTGATCACGTTGAGGCCGCGCAGTTCCTCGCGCACGGCGTTCCAGTCGACGTTTGCAGGGGAAACGTGTTCGGAGTTCATCGACGCTCCGTCAAGGGGGACTCTTCGCAAGGGAACGCCGCGGAACCGGCTTTGCCGGGCCGCAGGTGTTGCCCCCGGCAGGGGGTTGGCGAAGCGACACGAAGTGCGCGCAGCCCGGGGGCGAGCCAACTATCTTTCACGGCGCATCTCGCTTTCGTGCCAGTGGCCGAGGACCAGGCGCGACAGGGCCGCGAACACGATGAAGATCACGATGCCCAGCAACGACACCAGCAGCAGCGCCGCGAACATCATCGGGATCTCTGTTCGGAAACTCGATTCGAGGATGCGCGAGGCCAGCCCCGTCTCCTTGCCCGCCGTGCCGGCCGTGAATTCGGCCACCACCGCGCCGATCAGGCTCAGGCCGCCCGCGATCTTCAGGCCCGCCATGAAGTAGGGCAGCGCGCTCGGCGCCAGCAGGTAGCGGAAGGTCTGCCAGGGCGAGGCCTTGTAGAGCTGGAACAGGTCGCGCAGGTTGCTGTCGGCGCTCTTCAGTCCGATGACGGTGTTCGACAGGATCGGGAAGAAGGCCACGATCCACGCGCACAGAAGGAGCGCCGCCGTGGTGCTCGACACGTAGATCAGGATCAGCGGCGCGATCGCGATGATCGGCGTGACCTGCAGGATCACCGCGATGGGGAACAGGCCGATCTCCACCCACTTGAAGAGCGCGAAGGCGATCGCCAGCAGCACGCCGCCCACGATGGCAGCGACCAGCGCCAGCAGCGTGAGCTTCACCGTGAACCACAGCGCGCTGGACAGCGATTCCCAGTTGTCGAACAGCGTGCGGATGATGAGCGAGGGCGCGGGCAGGATGTAGTGCGGGATGTTGTTGGCGCGCACGGTCCATTCCCACGCCAGCAGCAGCAGCGCGACGATGGCCGCGGGCACCGCGATGCGCAGCATCGACTCGCGCCGGCGCAGCCGGTCCTCGTGTGCGCGCAGCGAGGCCTCGGAGGGCGCGGCGGCGGCATCCGCGAGAGGGGCGGCCGCGTGGGTCTCAGTGATCGATGTCGAGGCCATGCAGGGCTCCATGCAGCGATTGCGACACCGCGGTGCAGTGCGCGTTGTAGCGGGTCGAGGTGCGGAAGTCTTCGCCGCGCGGATACGGCTCGTCGATGCGGATCTCGTCGATCACGCGGCCGGGCCGCGCTGCCATCACCACGATGCGGTTCGACAGATACACCGACTCGTACACGCTGTGCGTGACGAACACCACCGAGAAGCGGTGCTCGCGCCAGATGGCCAGCAGGTCGTTGTTGAGCTTGATGCGCGTCATCTCGTCGAGCGCGGCGAAGGGCTCGTCCATCAGCAGCAGGCGCGGGTGGGTGACCAGCGCGCGGGCGATCGACACGCGCATCTTCATGCCGCCGGAGAGCTCGCGCGGGTACACGTCGGCGAAGCGCGAGAGGCCGACCATCTCCAGCGCCTGCTTCACCACCGGCGCCGCTGCGTCGCGGCTGGTGCCGGCCAGCTTCAGCGGCAGCCAGACGTTGTCGAACACCTTCGCCCAGGGCATGAGCGTGGGCTCCTGGAACACGAAGCCCAGGTCGCGGTCGGTCTTGCCGTTCTTGCTGTTGCCGGCGGCGGCACCGCCCCAGTGCATGTCGCCCGAACTGATGCGCGTGAGCCCCGCGATGAGGCGCAGCGCCGTGCTCTTGCCGCAGCCCGAGGGGCCGAGGAAGCTGATGAAGTCGTGCTCGCCGATGTCGAGCGACATGCCCTGCAACGCGAGCGTGCCGTTGGCGAAGCGCTTGCTGACGTTGCGCAGGCTGACCAGCGGCGCGCCGGCGGCGGCGGTGGTGGCTTCCGTGCTCATTTCCAGGCCGGCTCGTTGGCGAGGCGCGAGAGCGGGAAGCGGTCGACCTCCTGCAGCAGCTCGACGAAGCGGCGGCCCACGTGGTCGAGCACGGCCGCGCCCTTCTCGGCGGTCGCGCGCGTGGCGTCGCCGGCGGCGCCTGCGGGGTTGATGTCGTGCATCTGCCAGCCGAGCTTGCCGCTGGGCGTGATCGAGAGGAACCTGTTCTCCGCGGCCAGCTGCTCGGTCATCGAGCTGAAGTTCCGGAACTGGTCGCGGCGCACGTAGTCGGGCGTGAGGTGCAGCATCACCGAGCTCTCGAGGTCGCCCGCGTGGATGCCGTGCCTGCCCTCGTGCGCGGTGAACAGGCCCTCGGGCAGGCCCAGGGTGTACCAGTTGGCGGCCACGACCATCATGCCGTGCTCCTCGCGCAGGTCGCGCGCGACGATGTCCATCACGCTCATCTGGCCGCCGTGGCTGTTGTAGAGCACCAGCTTGCGCACGCCGGCTTTCGCGACGCAGGCGCCGATGTCCTTCCACATCGAGATCAGCGTGTTCGCCGACACGGTGAGCGTGCCCGGGTAGCGCGAGTGCTCGTTGCTCTTGCCGTAGGGAACGGTGGGCAGGAAGAGCACCGGCAGGTCGTCGGGCAGGTGCGGCAGCGTGGCGCGCACCATGCCGTCGATGGTGGCGGTGTCGGTCGACATCGGCAGGTGCGGGCCGTGCTGCTCGGTGGCGCCCACCGGCAGCACGGCGATGAGCCGTTCGCGGTCGAGGCGGGAGAACTCTTCGCTGGTCAGGTCGGACCAGAAGCGGCTGCGCAGGGGAGGCGGATTCATCGCGGGTGTACCTCGTGGCGCCTGGTGTGGCGGTGGCTTAAATTATCCATGCGGTCAAAAAAGAGCGGATATACGTGGATACCCGGCAAATTTTTCCATGCAAGCGCCGTGCCATTAAAGTTAACCGATTGGTAAAAATTGGATGGCAAGCATCCGACCGACCGGATGCCCGCTCAGCGCCGCACGATGTACCGCGTGACGACCGGCCCCGACTCGCCGATGTGGAAGGCGAGCCTGCGTTCGCGCAGCGCCATGTCGCTGGCGGTGGCGCGGGTGAAGCGCCGCAGGTGGTCGGTCCACGACTCGTCGACGATCTGCTCCACGTAGCGCTCGGGCTGCCCGATGTCGTGCAGCAGCTCCCAGCCGATGGCGCCCTGGCTCAGGCGCGCGCGGCGCGTCTGCTGCATCACGAGGTGGAAGGCGGCGGCGCGCGCGGGGTCGATCAGGTATTCGACGGTGACCACCACGCGGCCGGTCTCCTCGGGGGCTTCCGCGGGCGGACCGACGGCCCAGCCGGCCTGCGCGGGGCTGGTGTCGTCCTCGCCGCTCAGGTCGGTCACCCAGCGCAGCGCCGCGAGCATCAGCAGCGTGCCGCTGACCGCCGCAACGCTCAGGCTCGCGACCAGCGAGCTCAGCGTGGCCACCTGCCCCCAGATGGCCGCGCCGATCGCGCTCGCGCCCATGATCGCCATCTGGTACATCGACATGCCGCGCGCGCGCACCCAGTCGGGCAGCGCGAGCTGGGCCGACACCGACAGCGAGTTGGCCACGGTGATCCACGCCATGCCGCCGAAGAACATCGCCGGCACCGCGATCCACGCATTGGGCGCGAACGCCATCACCGCCGTGGCGCCCGACTGCAAGAGCGTGCCGCGCAGCACCAGCTGGTCGCGCCCCATCGCCTGGCGCAGCCGCGGCAGGAACAGCACCGCGACGATCGCGCCCGCGCCCATGGCCGCCAGCAGCAGCGTGAAGGTGCCTGCGCCGCCGCCCTGGAGGTTGCGCGCCAGCAGCGGCAGCAGCGCCAGCAGCGCGGTCGAGTGGAAGAAGAAGATCGAGATGCGCGTGAGCACCGCGCGCATGCGCTGCGACTGCCGCACGAACTGCACGCCGACGCGCATCGCGCTCACCAGCTTCTCGCGGCCCAGCGGATTGGGCGTGTGCTCGCGCCGCCAGCGCAGCACGACGAAGCCCGATGCCACCGACAGCACCGCGTTCAGCGCGAACACCCAGATGCTGCCCGCGCTCGCGATCAGCATGCCGGCGGTGAGCGGGCCCACGATGCGCGACGCGTTCATCGCGATGCCGTTGAGGCCCAGCGCGGCCGGCAGCTGTGCGCGCGGCACCAGCTCGGGAACGATGGCCGCGAACACCGGCCAGCGCAGCGCCAGCCCGATGCCGTTGGCGAAGGTCAGCGCCAGCAGCAGCGGCGCGGTCATGAGGTCGAGCGCCAGCGCGGCGCACAGCACGATGGCGGTGCCGGCCAGCCAGAACTGCGTGGCCACCAGCCAGCGCCTGCGGTCGAGGATGTCGGCCAGCGCGCCGCTGGGCAGGCCCAGCAGGAACACAGGCAGCGTGGAGGCCGACTGCACCAGCGCCACCCAGATCGGCGAGGAGGTCAGCGTGGTCATCATCCACGCGGCGGCCACGTCGTTCATCCACATGCAGATGTTGGCGACGAGCCAGGTGCTCCACAGCATGCGGAACACGGGAATCTTCAGGGGCACGAGCGCCGCGAACTTCGTCGGCTGCGGCCTCGCGGGCGGGATGGGTGTCTCTTCGGTGGATATGGGGGGCATGTGGCGCTATTTTGGCTCCGCGCCAGCAGAGCCCGCGATCCCGTCATCGCCATCGCGCGAACACCGAGGAACCGGCTTTGCCGGGCCTCAGGTGTTGCCCCCTGCAAGGGGGGTGGCGCAGCGACACGAGGTGCGCGAAGCCTGGGGGTGTGCCTAGGTCCTGTCGCTGCGGGCGAGGCGGTGCTCGAGGCGGCGCAGCAGCGTCGTCAGGATCAGCGTCATCACCCAGTAGATGACGGAGATCGCCAGGTACGGCTCCCAGTAGCGCGCATAGGCGCCGGCCACGGTCCGCGCGGCGTAGGCCAGCTCGGCCAGGCCGATGGCGGAGACCAGCGAGGTGTCCTTCAGCAGCGCGATCGCGTTGTTGCCCAGCGGCGGCAGCATGCGGCGGAAGGCCTGCGGCAGCACCACGTAGCGCATCACCTGCGCGGGCGAGAAGCCCAGCGAGCGGCCCGCGTCGAACTGGCCGCGCGAGATCGACTGGATGCCCGCGCGGAACACTTCCGAGATGTAGGCCGCCGAGTTGAGCGTGAGCGCCACCACGCCCGAGATGAGCGCACCGTGCTCCTGCTTGAGCGTGCGCGCGAGCTCGCCGTCGATCAGCAGGCCCGAGGTCGGATGGATGAACACCGGCATCACCGCGAAGTGGATCAAGAGGATCTGCACGAACAGCGGCGTGCCCCGGAAGAAGCTCACGTACACCGTGGCAGGCCAGCGCAGGAAGAAGCGCGCGACCCAGGTCCACGGCGCGTGGCGCGGCTGCGCAAGCCGCGCGAGCGCGAGGCACAGGCCCCAGCTCGCGCCCAGCAGCACGCAGACCACCGTCATGCGCAGCGTCATCCATGCGCCCTGCCAGAACAGGTCTTTGTATTCCACGAGGATGTCCCATCGGAACCATCCAAACAGCAGGATCGGTTGTTCCATGCTTGCGTCCTCAGCTCTCAGTCAACAAAAAAACGAAACGGCCGCTTCGAGGCGGCCGTGTTCGGAGAAATGCCGTGCGGCTCAGCGCACGTTCGGGTCCTTGTTGAACCACTTCTTGTAGATCGTCACGTAGCTGCCGTCGGCGCGGATGGCAGCGAGGCCGGCCGTGAGCTTGTCCAGCAGGGCCTTGTCGCCCTTCTTCACGACGATGCCGAAGCCCTCTTCGGGGAAGGACTTGTCGTCGATGGTCTTCAGCTCGGGGTTCTGCGCCACGCGGTAGGCGATCACGCCGTTGTCGCCCATGGCGGCATCGACGCCGCCGCCGGCCAGCTCGGAAATGATGAGCGGCGTGCTCTCGAAGCGGCGGATGTCGGGGCTGGTCTTGCCGAACTCGCGCGAGGCGATGTCGTCGGCGGTGGAGGCGCTGACCACGGCGATCTTCTTGCCGGCCAGGTCCTTCAGCGAGGCGACCTTGCTGTTCTTCGGCACCGCGATCAGCTGGCGGGCCGCGAAGTACGGCGGCGTGAAGTCGTAGCTCTGCTTGCGCTTCTCGTTGATGGTCACGCCCGAGATCACGAGGTCGACGTCGCCGTTGTTCAGTGCGCCGAAGATGCCGGTGAAGGGCGTGTTGACGATCTTGATCTTCAGGCCCTGCTGCTTGGCGATGGCGTTGATGATGTCGATGTCGAAGCCGACGATCTGCTTGTCCTTGTTCTCGAAGGCGAAGGGCGCGTAGGTGGCGCTGGAGGCCACGATCAGCTCGCGGTTCTGGGCCTGGGCGCCAAAGGCGAGCGTGGCGGCGGCGAGGCCGAAAGCCAGGGCGCGGCGGAGGGAGTTCATGCGGGGTCCTTGTTGTTCGCCGTCCGGCGGGAGAAAGGTGGTGGGCGGGGATTTTAGGCTGTCGCTATCGGTGGCCTTCCGTTGCACCTGTTTCAAGGATCGCCGCACGAGGCCAACCAAGGTTCTCAGGGCGGCGCGAAGGACATCGGCCGGCCGTCGCGGTCCGCTGGCTAGCATCCGGGGCTTTCCGGCCCCAGGAGCGCCTCGCATGACGACACAGCGGCTTGCCTTCCATCTTCTCTGCGGCATCGGCCTCGCATCGGCCGCCGCCATCTCGCTGGCCGCGGCCGACGCACCGGCGCCGCCCTTCGATCCGCAGCGCCTGTCGCAGATCGTGAAGACGGTCTCCGGCGACGACTTCGAGGGCCGCGCGCCGGCCACGCCGGCGGAAGCGAAGACGCTCGACTACCTCGTCGCGCAGTTCAAGGCCGCCGGCCTCGCGCCCGGCGGCGATCTCGAAGGCGGCCGCCGCACGTGGACGCAGTCGGTGCCGCTTGTGAAGACCGAGTTCCGCGGCACGCCGCAGATCACGCTGCAGGTGGGCGCGCAGCGCGACGCGCTGGCGCAGGGCGAGCAGATCGCGGTGCGCGCGGCGCTCGACGGCTCGACCGCGGTGTCGATCCAGCAGGCGCCGCTGGTCTTCGTGGGCTACGGCGTCAGCGCGCCCGAGCGGCGGTGGGACGACTACAAGGGCGTCGATCTCAAGGGCAAGATCGCCGTGGTGCTGGTGAACGACCCCGACTTCGAGACGGGAAGCGGCGACTTCGGCGGCAAGGCCATGACCTACTACGGCCGCTGGACCTACAAGTTCGAGGAGGCCGCGCGCCGCGGTGCGCTGGGCGTGCTGATCGTGCACGAGACCGCGCCGGCCGCCTACGGCTGGGCCACGGTCAAGAACTCCAACACCGCGACCATGCTCGACATCGAGCGCGAGCAGCCCGCGGCGGTGCATCCGAAGCTGGAGGGCTGGATCCAGCGCGACGTGGCGGTCGACCTGCTGCGCCGCGCGGGGCTGGACTTCGAGGCGCAGAAGAAGCTCGCGCAGACGCGCGAGTTCCAGCCGCAGCTGCTGAAGGACGCGAGCCTGTCGGCCGAGTACGCGATCGACCGGCAGGTGATCGTCTCGAAGAACGTGGTCGGCCGCGTCGAAGGCCGCCGGCACCCCGACGAGACCGTGATCTACAGCGCCCACTGGGACCACCTGGGCGTGGGCGCGCCCGACGCGAAGGGCGACCGCATCTACAACGGCGCCGTCGACAACGGCACCGGCCTGGCCGCGCTGGTCGAGATGGGCCGCGCCTTCGCGAGCGCGCGCCACAGGCCCGAGCGCTCGGTCGTGTTCCTCGCCGTGACTGCGGAGGAGCGCGGCCTGCTCGGCTCGGAGTTCTATGGCGCGAAGCCGCTCTATCCGCTGGCGAAGACGGTGGCCGTGATCAACATGGACGCGCTCAGCCCCGAGGGCCCGGCGCGCAACTTCAGCACCTCGGGCAGCGCGGTCTCGCAGCTGCAGGACCTGCTGGTGGAGCAGGCGCGCGGTTTCGGCCTGGCCTATGCGCCCGATCCGCATCCCGAGGCCGGCTACTTCTTCCGCTCCGACCATTTCTCCTTCGCCAAGCGCGGCGTGCCGGCGCTCTCGTTCGCCTCCGGCAACGACCTGGTGGACGGCGGCCTCGCGGCCGGCGAGGCCGCCAGCAAGGCCTACAACGCCGAGCGCTACCACCAGCCGGCCGACGAATGGCGCGCCGACTGGTCCTTCGCCGGCATGGCGCACGACCTGCCGCTGCTCTACCGCGTGGGCGAGACGCTGGCCAACAGCCGGCGCTGGCCGGAGTGGGGGCAGTCGTCGGAGTTCCGCGCGATCCGCGAGGCCAGCCGCGCCGAGCGGCGCTGATTCCGGGGCCCCTCGGAGCACCAGACCTGCGGAAAGGGCAGCCGGGGCAGGCCGCCCGGCGTTGCGCTCCTGGCGTGTGCGTGTGCGCACGCGTCGTCCCGCGCCTTGATCGGCCCGCCCTGGTGCCCTTCGCGGCTCCGGAAACAGTGTGAACGGGCCCTATGCCCCGCGCGAGCGGCCGGTGCCGCCGCCCAGGTGCGCCAGCGGCAGCGCGCTGCTGGCCTTCACCTCGCCCAGCGAGAAGCTGGTGTGCAGGTCCTTCACGTTGGGCAGGTTCATCAGGTGCTGGCGTGCGAAGGCCGAGAAGCTGTCGAGGTCCTGCGCCACCACCTGCAGCTCGAAGGTGCCGGTGCCGCTGATGTAGTGGCAGGCGATCACGTCGGGCAGCTTGCGGATCGCGTCTTCCAGCCGGCGCGTGGCCTCGTGGGTGACGCGCTCCGTGTCGACCCGCACGAAGGCGAGCACGCCCAGGCCGATCTTGTGGCGGTCGATCTCGGCGTGGTAGCCCTTGATGAAGCCGGCCTCCTCCAGCGCGCGCACCCGGCGCCAGCAGGGCGCGGCCGACAGGCCCACGCGCTGCGCAAGCTCGGCGTTGGTGAGGCGTCCATCGGCCTGCAGTTCTTGCAGGATTGCGAGGTCGAACTTGTCGATGCTTTCCATGGATGCCGATGTTAAGCAAGATTCTTTCTGGAAGCGCGTTTTTCAAGGCAGAGAACGCAAACACCTGTCGCGGACCCCGGCATACACTTTGCGTGATCATGGGCTCGTGCCCTACCCGGGCACAGACCCAGAAACAGCCAGGCCCATGAGGCCCTGCCAAACGGAGACAGACGACATGAATGCACCGCTACCCGCGCACATTCGCAAGGCCCTAGAAACCGTCACGCTCGACGACAAGTACTCCCTCGACTACGGCCGCGCATTCATGAGCGGCGTCCAGGCCCTTGTGAAGCTGCCCATGCTGCAGCGGCTGCGCGACAAGCACGCCGGCAAGAACACCGCCGGCTTCATCAGCGGATACCGCGGCTCCCCGCTCGGGGGCTACGACCAGGCGCTGTGGAAGGCCAGCAAGTTCCTCAAGGAACAGAACATCGTCTTCCAGCCCGGCGTGAACGAGGAGCTCGCCGCCACCGCGCTGTGGGGCACCCAGCAGCTGGGCTTCTCCCCGCAGGGCACCAACAAGTTCGACGGCGTCTTCGGCATCTGGTACGGCAAGGGCCCGGGCGTGGACCGCTGCTCCGACGTCTTCAAGCACGCCAACATGGCCGGCACCACCGAGTACGGCGGCGTGATCGCGGTGGCGGGCGACGACCATATCTCCAAGAGCTCCACCGCCGCGCACCAGAGCGACCACATCTTCAAGGCCTGCGGCACGCCGGTGTTCTTCCCGGCGAACGTGCAGGAAATCCTCGACCTGGGCATCCACGCCTTCGCCATGAGCCGCTTCGCGGGCGTGTGGTCGGGCATGAAGACGATCCAGGAGATCGTCGAGTCGAGCGCCACCGCCATGATCGACCCCGACCGCGTCGAGATCGTCATTCCCACCGACTTCGAGATGCCGCCCGGCGGCCTGCACATCCGCTGGCCCGACCACGCGCTGGAGCAGGAAGCCCGGCTCATGCACTACAAGTGGTACGCCGCGCTGGCCTACATCCGCGCCAACCGGCTCAACCACAACGTGATCGAGGGCCCGAACGACCGCTTCGGCATCATGGCCAGCGGCAAGGCCTACAACGACACCCGCCAGGCGCTCATCGACCTGGGCCTGGACGACGCGGCCTGCCGCCAGCTCGGCATCCGCCTGCACAAGGTGGGCGTGGTGTGGCCGCTGGAGGCGCAGCTCACGCGCCAGTTCGCCACCGGCCTGCAGGAGATCCTGGTGGTCGAAGAGAAGCGCCAGGTCATCGAATACCAGCTCAAGGAAGAGCTCTACAACTGGCGCCCCGACGTTCGGCCCAACGTGGTCGGCAAGTTCGACGAGGGCGAGGTGCACGCGGCCGAGGGCTATTCGGGCGGCGAATGGTCGATGCCCAACCCGACCTCGCACACGCTGCTGCGTGCCAATGCCGACCTGAACCCGGCGCTCATCGCCAAGGCCATCGCCTCGCGCCTGAAGAAGACCGGCCTGCTGGCCGCGGCCGGCGCCGACATGGCCGCGCGCATCGACGCGCAGCTCGCCATTCTGGAAGCCAAGGAGCGCTCGATGGCGCTGCAGCAGGCCTCCACCGGCGTGGCCGACGCCACGCGCCAGCCGTGGTTCTGCTCGGGCTGCCCGCACAACACCAGCACCGTGGTGCCCGAGGGCTCGCGCGCGATGGGCGGCATCGGCTGCCACTTCATGGCGACCTGGATGGACCGCTCCACCATCGGCTTCACGCAGATGGGCGGCGAGGGCGTGCCGTGGGTGGGCCAGCAGCCCTTCACTACCGACCAGCACATCTTCGCGAACCTGGGTGACGGCACCTACTTCCACAGCGGCCTGCTTGCCATCCGCCAGAGCATCGCGGCGGGCGTGAACATCACCTACAAGATCCTCTACAACGACGCGGTCGCCATGACCGGCGGCCAGACGGTGGGCGAGCGCCCCGAGGGCCACTCGGTGCTGCAGATCGCCGAGAGCCTGCATGCCGAGGGCGCGGCCAAGGTCGTCATCGTGACCGACGAGCCCGAGAAGTACGAGGGCGTGAGCATCCCCGGCGACCACGTGCAGGTGAAGCACCGCGACCTGCTCGACGACGTGCAGCGCGAGTTCCGCAAGATTCCCGGCACCACGGCCATCATCTACGACCAGACCTGCGCCACCGAGAAGCGCCGCCGCCGCAAGCGCGGCACGGCGGTCGATCCGGCGAAGCGCGTGGTCATCAACGAGCTGGTCTGCGAAGGCTGCGGCGACTGCAGCGTGCAGAGCAACTGCCTGAGCGTGGAGCCGCTGGAGACCGAATTCGGCCGCAAGCGCACCATCAACCAGAGCAGCTGCAACAAGGACATGAGCTGCCTGAAGGGCTTCTGCCCCAGCTTCGTGACCGTCGAGGGCGGCCAGCTCAAGAAGAAGGGCAAGAACAAGGCGGCCACGCCAGCCGAGTTCGGCCTGCTGCCCGAGCCTTCGATCCCGTCGCTGGAAGGCGGCCGGGTCTGGGGCGTGGTGGTGGCGGGCGTCGGCGGTACCGGCGTGATCACCATCGGCCAGCTGCTGGGCATGGCGGCGCACATCGAAGCCAAGGGCATCGTCACGCAGGACGCGGCGGGCCTCGCGCAGAAGGGCGGCGCCACCTGGAGCCACGTGCTCATCGGCGACACGCAGGACGACATCCGCACCACCCGCGTGGGCACCGCGGCGGCAGACCTGATCCTGGCCTGCGACCCGCTGGTCACGGTGAACGCCGAGACCATGGCCCGCATGCGCGAAGGGCGCACGCACGTGGCGCTCAACAGCCACAGCTCGCCGACGGCCGCCTTCGTGCGCAACGCCAACTGGAAGAATCCGGAAGAAGCCTGCGCCGCCGAGATCGCACGCGCTGTGGGCACCGACGGTGTGGGCAGCTTCGATGCCGACGCCGCCGCGACCGCGCTGATGGGCGACACCATCTATGTCAACCCGATGATCCTGGGCTACGCCTGGCAGAAGGGCTGGATCCCGCTGGCGCACGAATCGCTGATGCGCGCCATCGAGCTGAACGCCGTGGCCGTCGACAACAACAAGGCGGCCTTCGAATGGGGCCGCCAGGCGGCGGTGCGGCCGGAAGAGCTGAACAAGCGCGTTCGCCCGGGCCAGGTCATCGAGTTCAAGAAGCGCGAGTCGGTCGAGAGCATCGTCGAGCGCCGCGCGGAGTTCCTCACCGGCTACCAGAACGCCGCGTACGCCGAGGAATACAAGCGCTTCGTCGGCAAGGTGCGCCAGGCCGAGTCGGCCGCGGGCAAGAGCACCGCGCTGACCGAGGCGGTGGCGCGCTATCTCTTCAAGCTGATGGCGTACAAGGACGAGTACGAAGTCGCCCGCCTGCACAGCGACCCGGCCTTCCTCGGCCGCATCGAAGGCATGTTCGAGGGCCAGATGGGCAAGGACTTCAGGCTCAATTACCACCTGGCGCCGCCGATCGTCGCGAAGAAGAACGCCAAGGGCCAGCTGCAGAAGCAGAAGTTCGGGCCGTGGATGCTCACCGGCTTCAGGCTGCTGGCCAGGCTCAAGGGCCTGCGCGGCACGGCGCTCGACATCTTCGGCCGCACCGAGGAACGCCGTACCGAACGCGCGCTGATCGGCGAGTACCGCGCCGCCATCGAGGAAGTCATCGGCGCCCTGCGCGCCGACAACCACGCGCTGGCGCTGGAAATCGCGAGCCTGCCCGAGCAGATCCGCGGCTACGGCCACGTCAAGGACCGCAACCTGGCGGCCGCCCGCACCCGCTGGAGCGAGCTGATGGCCAGGTGGCGCAATCCGCAGGGGCAGCGCGCGGCGGCCTGAGCCTCGGGCCGGCCGGGCATGCAAAAGGGCGCCTGCGGGCGCCCTTTGCTATTGAATCGATAGCGATCGAGAGCAGCAGGAACTGCTGGAAAGCCCTCCCCACCGCGCCGGATAAGCGCTCCGGGCGGCGATCCGCGCCGAATACAATGCCCGGTGCTGTGCGCGGCCAGGCCCCGCCGCGCTTTGACTTGGCGCACCCGCATCCCGCGTGGCCGCGAACCCCAAGGAACCGCGGGCGTGGCCCGCGCTCCCACACTTTTTCTTTCTCTTCCCTCTGCTGGAGACTCTCTTGTTCATTTCCTCTGCTTTCGCCCAGACCGCGCCCGCTGCAGGCGGCGGCGACATGATGTCCTCGCTCGGCAGCATGCTGCCCCTCGTGCTGATGTTCGTGGTGCTGTACTTCGTCATGATCCGGCCCCAGATGAAGCGCCAGAAGGAAGCCCGCGCCATGATCGAGGCGCTCGCCAAGGGCGACGAGGTCGCCACCGCCGGCGGCCTGCTCGGCAAGATCACCTCGCTGAACGACCAGTACCTGGGCCTCGAGATCGCCAACGGCATCGAGATCAAGATCCAGCGCAGCGCGGTGGTGCAGGTCCTGCCCAAGGGCACCGTCAAATAAAGGCGTGAGCTGACCTTGCGCCTTCGGGCGCGGGGCCCCAATTCACGCCGTGTTCCGTTTCAGAAAAAGCGCTTTCTCATGAACCGTTACCCGGTCTGGAAGTACGCGATCATCCTGGTCGTGCTGCTCGTGGGGCTCATCTACGCCCTGCCCAATTTCTTCGGTGAGGCGCCTGCGGTGCAGGTGTCGGCGGCGAAGTCCACCGTCAAGATCGACGCGTCGACCCAGGCCAGGGTGCAGGAACTGCTCAAGACGGCAGGCCTCACGCCCGACCTGCTGACCCTCGAGCCCACCGCGGTGCGCGCCCGCTTCGCGACCACCGACGACCAGATCAAGGCACGCGACACGCTCCAGCAGGCGCTGGTGCCCGATGCCGACGACGCCTCGTACACGGTGGCGCTCAACCTCGTGTCGCGCTCGCCCTCGTGGCTGACGGCGCTGCACGCCTTCCCGATGTACCTGGGCCTCGACCTGCGCGGCGGCGTCGACTTCCTGCTGCAGGTCGACATGCGCGGCGTGCTCGACAAGAAGGCCGAGTCCTTCGCGGGCGACATCCGCATGGGTCTGCGCGAGAAGAAGGTGCGCGGCAGCGCCGTGAACCGCAACGGCCAGACCGTCGAGATCACCCTGCGCGACGCCGACAGCGTCGAGATCGCCCGGCGCCTGATCCAGGACCAGATGCCCGACCTCAGCACGGTCGAGACCCAGCAGGGCAGCGAATGGCGCATCGTGGCCAGCATCAAGCCCGAGGCCGCCCGCCGCTTCCAGGACGCGGCGCTCAAGCAGAACGTGACCACCCTGCACAACCGGATCAACGAACTCGGCGTGGCCGAACCCGTGATCCAGCAGCAGGGCATCGACCGCATCGTCGTGCAGCTGCCCGGCATGCAGGACCCGGCCCAGGCCAAGCGGATCATCGGCCGCACCGCCACGCTCGAGATGCGCCTGGTGGATGAAAGCGCCGAAGGCCGCGCCGCCGAACTGAGCGGCGGCCCCGTGCCCTTCGGCTCCGAGAAATTCCTCGACCGCCAGGGCCGTCCCGTGATCGTCAAGAAGCAGGTGCTCGTCACCGGCGAGAACCTCACCGACGCGCAGCCCGGCTTCGACCAGCAGAGCAACCAGCCCAAGGTCGACCTGACCATGGACTCCAAGGGCGGCACCATCATGCGTGACGTCAGCCGCGAGAACTACAAGAAGCGCATGGCCATGCTGATCTTCGAGAAGGGCAAGGGCGAAGTGCTCACGGCTCCCTCGATCAACGGCGAGCTCGGCAACCGCTTCCAGGTCTCGGGCTCGATGAGCGTGGCCGAAGCCAACGACCTCGCGCTGCTGCTGCGCGCCGGCTCGCTGGCCGCACCCATGGAAATCATCCAGGAACGCACCATCGGCCCGACGCAGGGCGCCGAGAACATCAAGAAGGGCTTCGACAGCGTGATGTACGGCTTCGCCGCGATCATGGTGTTCATGTGCATCTACTACGCGCTGTTCGGCCTGTTCTCGTCGATCGCGCTGGCCGTCAACCTGCTGCTGCTGGTGGCCATCCTCTCCATCCTGCAGGCCACGCTGACGCTGCCGGGCATCGCTGCCATGGCGCTGGCCATCGGCGTCGCCATCGACTCCAACGTGCTGATCAACGAGCGGGTGCGCGAGGAGCTGCGCAACGGGGCGTCGCCGCAGGCGGCGATCCATGCGGGCTACGAGCGCGCCTGGGGCACCATCCTGGACTCGAACGTGACCACGCTGATCGCGGGCATCGCGCTGCTGGCCTTCGGTTCGGGCCCGGTGCGCGGCTTCGCGGTGGTGCACTGCATCGGCATCGTCACCTCGATGTTCTCGGCCGTGTTCTTCTCGCGCGGCCTCGTGAACTTCTGGTACGGCCAGAAGAAGAAGCTCAAGTCGGTGTCCATCGGTACGGTGTGGCGCCCCTCGACCGGCGGCACGGCCGCGGCCGAAACCAAGTAAGCGGCAGAAGAAGGACGCACAGCCATGGAATTCTTCCGCATCCACAAGACCATCCCGTTCATGCGCCACGCGCTGGTGCTGAACATCGTTTCCGTCGTCACCTTCGCGCTGGCGGTGTTCTTCCTGTTCCACCGCGGGCTGCACCTGTCGGTGGAGTTCACCGGCGGCACGGTGATGGAAGTCGCCTACAACCAGTCGGCCGACGTCGGCAAGGTTCGCGATATCGTCGGCAAGCTGGGCTACACCGAAGTGCAGGTGCAGAGCTTCGGCAAGTCGGTGCAGATCCGCCTGCCGGTGAAGAAGGGCGTGACCTCCGCCCAGCAGAGCGCCGAGGTGATGGATTCGCTGAAGGCCGCCGACCCCTCGGTGGAGCTGCGCAGCAATGAATTCGTCGGCCCGCAGGTGGGCGACGAGCTGACCACCAACGGCCTGAAGGCCCTCGCGATGGTGGTCGTCGGCATCATGATCTACCTGGCGTTCCGCTTCGAATGGAAGTTCGCGCTGGCTACAGTGCTGGCGAACCTGCACGACGTGGTGATCATCCTGGGCTTCTTCGCCTTCTTCCAGTGGGAGTTCTCGCTGGCGGTGCTGGCGGCGGTGCTGGCGGTGCTGGGCTACTCGGTGAACGAGTCGGTCGTGATCTTCGACCGCATCCGCGAGAACTTCCGCCGCTACCGCAAGATGTCGACGGTCGAGATCATCGACAACGCGATCACCTCGACCATCAGCCGGACCATCATCACCCACGGCTCCACCCAGCTGGTGGTGCTGTCGATGTTCTTCTTCGGCGGCCCGACGCTGCATTACTTCGCCCTGGCGCTGACCATCGGCATCTGCTTCGGCATCTATTCCTCCTGCTTCGTGGCGGCGGCCATCGCCATGTGGCTGGGCATCAAGCGCGAAGACCTCGTCAAGGGCGGCCCGGCCAAGCGCGACGGCGGCTCCGAGGACGATCCGAACGCCGGCGCCGTCGTCTGACGGATACTCCGGGGCTCGACAACCGAAGGCGCCTGCGGCGGCGGCGAAAGCCCCCGCCGCGGTTCGCATGCAACGCCGGGCAATCCCACACTTGTGCGGCAGCCCGTCCCGATGCAAGCTCCGGTTGTCGCCAACGAATCGACCACCCTGGCCTTCCGACCTTTCAATGAGCATTGCGCGGTCCGCTTCCTCCCTGCAGCTCGCACGCGAGACGCGTGAGCGTTTCGTCTCGGCCACGGAAGGCGCCATCGCCCCCCTGGCGCGCGCGATCCGGGACCGGCTGACCACGCTGTCCACCGAGGCCGGCACCGCCCGCTCCATGCAGGAGCACCGCGACGACTTCGTCGCCTTCCAGGGGCAGGCCACCCACTGGGTCGCGCTGTCCCAGGCCGGCTGGCGCAAGGCGCTGGCGGCCAGTTCGGGCGGCCCGGGCGCCGTGCCCTCGGCGCTGCGGCTGGAGCTCATCGGCGACGAGGTGGTCGAGAGCAACATTCTTTCGTCGCGCCTCGCGCAGCTCATCCACGACAAGGCAAGCTTCGAGCTCAGCGACCTGCGCCTGCGCATCCAGCACCTCGAGGGCACCACCGAGCTCGATTCCAAGGACGTGCTCAAGCCCGAGACGCTGGCCAAGCTGTTGGTCGAGCAATGGCTCGCGGCAGGCCTGAGCCGCGGCCTCTGGACCCGCGTGCAGGACACGGTGCAGCAAGGCCTGGTCGACGTGATCGTCAAGGCCTACCAGAGCGCCAACGCCTACCTGATCGCCGCCGGCGTGATGCCGGAGATCGACCTCAAGAGCTTCGTCCGGCGCACGGGCAATGCCACAGGCGCGGGAGGAGGCGGCGGCGGATCGGGCGCGGCGCCGATGGACAGCGGCATGTCCGCGGCTCACGCCCCCCAGGCCGTGCAGCGGCCCGGTTTCGGATTCGAAGGCCAGCAGCAACAGCTTTCGGTGCCTGGCTCCGTCGCGACAACGACCACCGGCGGTTCGCCGCTGATGATCGCGCGCCAGCGCGCGCAGACCGCGCTGCTGAGTCTCAAGCGCTTCGTGACCGCCCGCATCGGCGGCGACCCGGGTGCAGCCGGCGGCGCCTTCCAGGCCGGCGCGGGGGAGGGCCGCACCACGAGTCCCGGCAGCCAGCAGGGCGGCCAGGGCGGCGGAGGCGGCGTGAGCCCCGCACCGCGCGCCTTCTCCAGGACGTTTGCCGGCGCCATCGCCGAGGCCGAGGCCGCCTACCGCATGGCCGCCACTCAATACATGGAAGGCGCTGGCGAGCAGGCCACCGTCATGCAGCAGACGGCCGTCGACCTGCGCCGGCGCACGGCCGAGCTCAAGAAGCGCGCGCCGACCACCGCCGACAAGGCCACCGTCGAGATCGTCGCGCTGATGTTCCAGGCCATCCTCGCCGAGGAGCGCATTCCTTTCTCGGCCCGCGTGTGGTTCGCGCGCCTGCAGATGCCGGTGCTGCGCGTGGCCATCGCCGAGCCCGAGTTCTTCGGCACCCTGCAGCACCCCGCGCGCATGCTGATCGACCGCATGGGCTCGTGCGTGATGGGCTTCGACGCCGCGGCCATCACCGGCAGCGCGCTCGAAGGCGAGATCCGCCGCGTCGTGCAGGTGATCGAGCAGTACCCCGAGACCGGCCAGCGCGTGTTCAAGCTGGTGTTCGACGAATTCGTCGCCTTCCTCAACCGCTACCTGACCCAGAGCGACACCACGCAGCGCGTGATGAGCGTGGCCCAGCAGGTCGAGCAGAAGGAGACGATGGCGATCCAGTACACCATCGAGCTGCGCAAGATGCTCAACGACATGCCGGTGCGCGACGAGATCCGGGAGTTCCTCTTCAAGGTCTGGGCGGAGGTGCTGGCCATCGCCGCGCTGCGCTACGGTGCGCAGGGCGAGCAGACCGTGATGCTCAAGCGCGTGGCCTCCGACCTCGTGTGGGCCGCGAGCGCCAAGCCCAACCGCACCGACCGCGCCCGCGTGATCCAGGACCTGCCGCAGCTGCTGCAGCGCCTGCGCCAGGGCATGGCGCTGCTGGGCATCGTCGACGAGCCGCAGGAAGCGCACATCAAGACCATCGGCGCCACGCTGTCGGATGCCTTCCTGTCGAAGACCGAGGCGATCCCGCAGGTCAAGATCGAAGCGATGGCCGAGCGGCTCGCGCACCTCGAAGACTTCGTGACCGACGTGGGCGGCACCGCGGACCTGCCGCTCGACGCGCACAGCATCGAACTGCTGCTGGGCGTGGACGCCGCATCCATCGAGGTCATCCCCGACACCGCCGGCGCCAAGGTGCCCGACGACATGATCGCCTGGGCGCATGAACTGCAGGTGGGCAACTGGTTCATGCTCGACCACAACGACCGCGTGAGCCAGGTGCAGTTCGTCTGGCGCAGCGACCGCAAGCAGCTTCACCTGTTCGCCTCGGGCGACGGCCGCAGCTTCCTGATCCAGGCCGGTCGGCTGGCTGCCTATCTGCAGGCCGGCCTGCTGGTGCCCGCGGAAGAGGAAACGCTCACCGTGCGCGCCACGCGCGAAGCGCTGGCGAAGCTCGACGCCAACCCCGAGCGCCTGCTGAACTAGCAGACCGGGCTTCTGCTCTTTTCAAGGAACACCGAGGAACCGGCTTTGCCGGGCCTCAGGTGTTGCCCCCGGAAGGAGGTTGGCGTAGCGACACGAAGTGCGCGGAGCCTGGGGGTGAGCCTGGCTAATGCGCCGTGCGGCCTTCGCGGCTCTCGCACAGTTCGTCGAGCACCAGTGCATCGGGCTCGATGCCAGTGCTCCAGTGCACCATCAGCACGATGATCTTCAGTTCGTCGAGCGCGACGGGGTCGCCCGGCGCGGCCATCGCGCGTTCGACGACGATCTCGCGCAGCCCGCAGGGCAGCACGTTCGACGATTCGAGAAAGCGGATGAAGCCGAGGCACTCGGCGCCCAGGTGCTCCTGCTCGGCCTGCGAGTACACGCGCATCGCATCGTCCGATTGCGCCAGGGCCGCTTCGGGCCTGCTGCGCGAGCCGACGGTGGCGCTGGCTTTGCCGTCAGGACTGCGTTCGATCTGCAGGCCCTGCGTTGCAAGGCTCAGGCCGTCGAGCCAGTGAAGAGCTTCGCGGATCTCCTCTGCCTCGAAGCCATGGGCACTGAGCTTGCGGCCCAGCTGCTCGGGCTCGGGGCAGGCGTCGCCGCGCCAGTAGTTCTCGTAGACAAAGACAAGCACTTCGAACATGGGCCCAATATAGCCGACGTTCGTGCAATGAAGGCTAAGTGGAAGCCACCCGCTGAAAGAGCCCGCCGGGCAACCGCGAAACATGCCCATCCAGTTCGAGCCCGAGCATCCTGGCCTGCAGCTCGGCGGCGCCCCAGCCGGTGCGGGCACTGAGCGCATCGAGGCTCACCGGTTCGAAGCCGAGGGCCTCCAGCAGCGGGTCTTCTGGCGACGAGGCTGCGTTCGCCCCATTGCTGCTCGATGGGGCCGAAGCCGCGGCGACGCGTGGCGCGTGGAGCGGCGGCAGCTCCTCGAGGATGTCGTTCACCGATTCGACGAGCTTCGCGCCCTGCCGGATCAGCGCGTGGCAGCCGCGCGACTGCGGCGAGTGGATGGAGCCCGGGATCGCGAACACCTCCTTGCCCTGCTCCGAGGTGAGCCGCGCGGTGATCAGCGAGCCCGACTGCAGTGCGGCCTCGACCACCAGCGTGCCGCGGGCCAGCCCGGCGATGAGGCGGTTGCGCCGCGGGAAGTTCTGCGTGAGCGGCGGCGTGCCCAGCGGCAGCTCGCTCACGATCAGCCCCTGCAGCGTGATGCGGTGCGCGAGGTCGCGGTGCCGCGCGGGATAGACGCGGTCGAGTCCGGTGCCCACGACGGCCACCGTCGCGAGCCGCGGCTCATCGCTCGCAGCATCGAGCGCGCCCATGTGCGCTGCGCCGTCCACGCCCAGCGCGAGCCCGGACACCACGGGCAGCCCCGCCTCGCCGAGCGCGCGCCCGAAGCTGCGGGCGTTCGTCGCGCCCTGGGGCGTCGGGTTGCGGCTGCCCACGACGGCGATGCTGTGGCCGAGCTGCGTGAGGTCGAAGGCCGGCGCTCCGAGCACATAGAGCATCGGCGGCGGGTCGGCCATTTCGAGCAGGGAGGCGGGATAGCCCGGGTCGCCGAGCGTCACGACGCGGCGCGAGACCTTGTCGTCGCCCGCCTGCAGCCACTGCCACGTCAGGTCGATCTGCGCCTGCAGGCTGGGGGGCGGCTGCATCAGCGCCTCGGCCTGCGCATGCGAGACGACCTCGCGCAGCGCGGCATCGGGCTGGGTGAAGATCCTTTCGGGCAGCCCGAAAGCAGCGAGCAGGCGGCGCGCGGCACCGTCGCCGATGCCGGGCGTCAGCGAAAGCCGCAGCCAGCCTGCGAGTTCTGCGCGTTCCAAGCGAATTTGCGGGAAGAGAAGCCGGGTTCGCGGATCAGGGATTGACGAGGAAGTCGCCGGCGCGGGGAGTGTCGTTGATTTCGAGCACCAGCGCGTAGGAGACCTTCTCGAAGGTGCGGAAGACCATCAGCAGGCCGATGCGCTCGTTGGGCAGCTTGATGGTTTCCTTGCGCGCGCCGGTGCGGTCGAGGATGGTCTCGCCGTTCTTCAGGATCGCCAGCACGTGGCCGTTGTCGATGCCGTCGCGCGTGCCCTTGTTGATGGCCACCACCTGGTTCTGCGCCGCGAACTGCACCGCGTTGCCGTAGACCGAGATGATGCGGCCGTCGACCTGCGTGGAGGGCGCGCGCGGCACGTAGCTCAGCAGCTGGCGCGGCGGCTCGGGCAGCAGGCGGTCGCCGGCGCGCATCTCCTCGCGCGAGGCGATGATGTCGATGCTGGCGGGCACGACGGTGATGACATCCTTGTCCTCGACCGTCTCGATGGTGGTCGATTCGCCGCGCTGCAGGCGTGCCTTGCCCAGGTACTGCGCCTCGTAGCCGAGGATCTCGCCCGTGCCCGGGTCCTTCAGCGGCGTGGCGTTGCGGAAGATGCGGAAGTTCTGCACCGGGCCCGGAACCTCGACCAGCGGCGCCTCGGCGGTGCCGCGGGCATAGGCCCGGTCGCCGCGCGACAGCAGCACGCGGCTGTCGTTGCCGGCCACGATGCGCGGCGCGGCCTCGAGCGTGCCGGCGTCGACCACGATGGGTTCGCTCAGGAAGGGCTCGATGATGCTCGGGTTGAGCGTGGGCAGCGCCATGCCGGCCAGCGAGTCGAAACGGGTGCGTGGTGACAGCTTGATGGTTCCGCCGTCGCCGCCCGGCCCGCCGCGGCGCATGCTCAGGCGCGCGCGGCCGCCCGTCTTGTCCAGGTAGAGCACCTGGCCGGGGTAGATCCGGTGCGGGTTGGCGATTTCATTGAGGTTCATGCCCCAGAGCTCCGGCCAGCGCCAGGGGCGCAGCAGGTAGAGGCGCGAGATGGCCCAGAGCGTGTCGCCCGACTTCACGGTGTATTCGTCGGGCGCGTTGGGCGCCAGCTCGCTCAGGGGAACGCCGGTCTGGGCGGTCTGCTGCGCGGTGGCGCGCTGCTGGGGCGTGACGGGGTAGTTCTGAGCCCAGGCCGTCGTGGCGCCGCAACTGCCGATCACCGCCAGGGCTGTCAGCGTGGCAAGGAAGGAGGTGCGCCGGCGTTCGGTGGGTCTGAGCTTTTTCATGTCTGATGGGTGAGCGCCGCGACGTATCGCTGCGCATACGAATCTCACAATTTGCTACGAATTCTGCGCTGAAGCCCTTGGGAGGGCAACGTTTTCGGCCTCCGCGGCCGCGTGTCGTCGCGGAATTGGCGAAAATAGCCACAACTTTCCCCCGATTTCATGGCCAAACGAAACATTCTGAGTTACCCGGACAAGCGCCTGCACACGGTGGCCAAGCCGGTGCAGGGCGTGGACGCGCGCATCAAGGCGCTGGTCGCCGACATGCTGGAGACCATGTACGACGCCAACGGCATCGGCCTGGCGGCCACGCAGATCGACGTGCACGAGCGCCTCGTCGTGATCGACGTGTCCGAGGAGCGCAACCAGCCCATCGTGCTGATCAACCCCGAGATCACCTGGGCCAGCGAGGAAAAGGTCGTGAACGAGGAGGGCTGCCTCTCGGTGCCCGGCATCTACGACGGCGTGCTGCGCTCCACCTCGGTGAAGGTGCAGGCGCTCGACGAGAACGGCGAGACGCGCACCATCGAGGCCGAAGGCCTGCTGGCCGTGTGCATCCAGCACGAACTCGACCACCTGCTGGGCAAGGTGTTCGTCGAGTACCTCTCGCCCCTGAAGCGCAACCGCATCAAGAGCAAGCTGCTGAAGCAGCAGCGCGAAGAAATGCGGGAGCGGGCTTGATCCCCATGAACGCGGGCCGACGCTCCGGCTCCCTCGCGGCACTGGCGCTCGTCGCGGCCGTGGGCCTGGGGCTGCTGGCCGGCTGTGCCGGCGAACCGACCCGCATCCAGCCCGGCACCTCGGCTGCCGACACCGTCCAGCGCCTGGGTGCGCCCACCGGCCGCTACCCGCTCACGGGCGGCGGCGAGCGGCTGCAGTATTCGCGCATGCCGGCCGGCTTCGAGGTGGTCGACATCGACGTGGACGCCTCGGGCAAGGTCGTCTCGGTGACGCAGGTGCTCAACGAGGCGCGCTTCGGCCAGGACATCAAGGTCAACCAGTGGCGCCAGAACGACGTGATGGCCTTCTATGGCCGTCCGTATGAGATCACCCGCGTCAGCTCCTTCGACGGCGCCGTCTGGACCTGGCGCTACAAGGCCGTGAACGAGCGCCGCATGCTCTACATCTACATCGATCCGACCGGCGTGGTCCGGCGCTATCACACGGGGGACGATCTCGATTTCGATCGGATCCGCGATTGAGCCGCCTCAGAGTCGTCTTCGCGGGCACGCCCGAGTTCGCGCGCGTCGCGCTCGAAGCCATCGCCGCCGCCGGCCATGAGATCGTGCTGGTGATGAGCCAGCCCGACCGCCCCGCCGGCCGCGGCATGAAACTGCAGGCCTCCCCCGTCAAGCAATGCGCCGTCGCCAACGGCTGGCCGGTGGCCCAGCCCCGCAGCCTGCGGCTGGACGGCAAGTACCCCGACGAAGCCGCCGCCGCCCGCGACACCCTGCTGGCGCTGAAGCCCGACGTGATGGTGGTCGCCGCCTACGGCCTGATCCTTCCGCAGTGGGTGCTCGACCTGCCCGTGCACGGCTGCCTGAACATCCATGCGAGCCTGCTGCCGCGCTGGCGCGGCGCCGCACCGATCCACCGCGCCATCGAGGCCGGCGATGTGCAGACCGGCATCACCATCATGCAGATGGACGCGGGCCTCGACACCGGCGACATGCTGCTGCGCGAGGCCGTCGACATCGGCGCGGGCGACAACACCGCCCGCCTGCACGACCGCCTGGCCGAACTCGGCGGCAGGATGATCGTCGAGGCGCTGGCCCGCATCGGCACGCTGACGCGCACGCCGCAGCCGGCCGAAGGCGTCACCTACGCCAGCAAGGTCGAGAAGCACGAGGCGCTGGTCGACTGGGCCCGGCCCGCCGACGCGATCGTGCGCCGCGTGCTGGCCTTCGATCCGTTCCCGGGCGCCAACAGCCCGCTCGACGGCGAGACCATCAAGCTCTGGGCCGCCCATGCCGAAAAGGCCCCCGCGGTTTCTCCGGCTGCGCCGGGCACGATCCTGGCCGTCGACGCGGCCGGCGTCACGGTGGCAGCGGCCGACGGATCGGCCGTCGTCCTCACCGAACTGCAGCGTCCCGGCGGCAAGCGCCTGCCGGTGGCCGACTTCCTGCACGGCTTCGACCTGAAGCCCGGGCAGGCATTCGGCTGATGTTCCTCTCGCAAAGCATCCGCAGTCGCCCCGAGTTCCGCGTCGGCGTGCGCGACATGACGCCCGTGGCGCTGGGCATCGGCGCCTGGGGGCTCATGACCGGCGTGGCCATGGTCAAGTCGAACATGAGCCTGGTCGAGGCCGTGGCGATGACGCTGCTCGTCTACGCGGGCAGCTCGCAGCTCGCGGCCATTCCGCTGCTCTTCGCGGGGGCACCGGCCTGGGTGATCCTGGCCACGGGCTTCTGCGTCAACCTGCGCTTCGTGGTGTTCAGCCTGCACCTGCGCCCCTACCTCATGCACATGCCGCGCTGGCGCCGCATGCTGCACGGCTACCTCACGGCCGACATGAGCTACGCGCTCTTCACCAAGAAGTACCCCAAGCCGCCGCTGACCGTGGCCGAGCAACAGGCGCAGGAGGCCTACCTCACCGGCAACTACTTCGTCACCTGGTGCGCCTGGATGGGCATGAGCCTGCTGGGCATCGCGCTGGCCAACTTCATCCCCCAGACGTGGGGCTTGAGCTTCGCCGGCGTGCTGAGCCTGGTGGCCATCGTCTGCTCGATGGCGACGACCCGCCTGCGCGTGCTGGCCGCGCTGATCGCCGGCGCCACGGCGGTCGCGGCCTACGCGCTGCCGCTGAAGCTCAACATCGTGGCCGCCATCGGCGTGGCCGTGCTGCTGTGCTTCTGGCTCGAGAAGCAGCTCGGGCTCGACCCTGGCGCGGAGGACGATAAATGAGCGCCGCCCGGCCGCCCGAAGGCGCTCGCCCCCTCCGTCCGGAGGGGGGAGGAGAAGCGACACGAAGTGCGCGGATCCTGGGGGAGGGCAACAAATGATCGCCGCCCGGCCGCCCGAAGGCGCTCGCCCCTTCCGTCCGGAGGGGCGAGGAGAAGCGACACGAAGTGCGCGCAGCCTGGGGGAGGACAACGAATGAGCACTGCGAATGCGACCACCGACTGGTGGACCATGGGCGTGATCGTCGGCCTGGCGCTGGTCACCGTGCTCACGCGCTGCTTCTTCTTCATCCTCGACCGGCCCTGGGGCCTGCCAGAGTGGGCGCACCGCGCGCTGCACTACGCGCCGGCCGCCGCGCTCGCGGGCGTGATCGCGCCCGAGATCGTCATGACGCAGGGCCACCTCATCACCACGCTGCACGACGCGCGCCTGTACGCGGCGGTGGTCGGCGCCGCCTACTTCTACTGGCGGCGCGGCGTGCTGGGCACGATGCTCGCAGGGATGGCGGTGTACCTGCCACTGCACCTCGGACTGGGTTGGTAGGCGGCCGCCGCCGGGCCGCCCCAAGGCGGGCCGCGCCTCCCCCTCGGGGGGTGGAGTTACACGCAGCGAAGCGAAGTGAAAAGCCGGGGGGCTCCGATTTCTAGTCGAGCTTCACGCCGGCCGCGACGATGATCTTGCCCCAGCGCTCGCTCTCGGCGCGCGAGAGCTTGTAGAAGTCCTGCGGCGTCCCGGGCAGCGCCTCGAAGCCGAAGTCCGCGAACAGCTTCACCACCTTCGGCGTCTTCATCGCCTTGTGCAGCTCGGCATTGAGCCGCGCCACCGCTTCCGGCGGCATGCCGGCCGGGCCGATCAGGCCGTGGAAGGCGTAGGCGTTGACGTCGCTGAAGCCGGCCTCGACGAAGGTCGGAACATCGGGCAGGGCGCTCGCGCGCTGCGGCAGCGCGATGGCCAGCACCCGCACCTTGCCCGACTTGATGATCGGCAGGCCCGAGGCCAGGTCCAGCATCATCGTCGGCACCTGGCCGCCCATCACGTCGGTCATGGCCGGCGCCGCGCCCTTGTACGGCACGTGCGTGATGGTCAGCCCGGCCTTCTGCTTGAAGAGCTCCATCGCCATGTGGTGCGGCGAGCCGTTGCCCGGCGAGGCGTAGCTCACCTTGTCGGGGTTGGCCTTCACGTAGCGCACGAACTCCGCCACGTTCTTCGCGGGAAAGTCCGGGTGCACCACCAGCGCCACCGGGAAGCGCCCGATGGTGCCGATGTAGGTGAAGTCGCTCGCGGGCTTGTACGGCAGCTTGGCGAACATGTGCTCGTTGAAGAGCAGCGCGGCGTTCTCGGCCTGCATGATGGTGTAGCCATCGGGCCTGGCCTGCATCATCACGCCCACGCCGATGTTGGTGGAGGCGCCCGGCCGGTTGTCGATGATGAGCGGCTGCCCCAGCGATGGCTGCATCGCCTCGGCGAGCGTGCGCGCGAGGTTGTCGGTGCCGCCGCCGGCCACGTAGGGCACGATCCATTTGATCGGCTGGGTGGGGTAGGCCGCCGTTTGCGCCGATGCGAAGGTGGAAGTGGCCAGCGCGAGGGCCGCTGCCAGCAGGGGAAGGAATCGCTTCATCGTCTCTTGTCTCCGTTGCTCGTTTTGAAATCGGTCGGGCCGGCTTGCTAGCCGCGCAATGTCTGCCACAGCTCGCGGTCGCGCTCGGCGGTCCACACCACAGGGTGTTCGATGCCGCGCAGTTCGTCGTAGGCGCGCGAGACGTCGAAGGGCAGCACGTGCTGGAACACGGGCCAGTCGCCGAAGCGCGGCGTCATCGCCGCCTCGGCGCGCGCGAAGCAGCCCTTGAGCGTCTCGCCGGCTGCGATGCCGGCCTTCACGCTTTCCAGCAGCGTCGAGAGGAATGCCTTGGTGAGGCCGATGGCCTCGGCGCAGGCGGCCTCGTCCTGCAGCACCGCGCCGCGGCCAGGCACCAGCACGCGCGGCTTCAGCGCGGCCACGGCGTCGAGCGTGCCGGCCCAGTCGCCGATGTAGGCGTCGCCCGCGTACACGCCGCAGCGGTTCTCGACCACGTCGCCCGAGAAGAGCACGCCGCAGTCGGCCAGCCACGCGACCGCGTCGCCACCCGAATGGCCGCGGCCCAGCGACATCAGCCGCAGTTCGCGGCCGCCGCCCAGCGGCAGCGTCATCTCGCGGTCGAAGACCTTCGTGGGCATGGTCAGGCCTGGTATCTCCTCGACGCCGGCGAACAGCCGCGGAAAGCGGCCGACCTCCGAGTCGAAGTCGGCCTGGCCGCGCGTGCGGATCCAGTAGAGCGTGCCGCTGCTGGCGACGATGTCGCGCACCTCGGCGAAGGCGCTGGCGCCCATCACCCGCACCGCGTGGTAGTGCGTGAGCACGATGGTGCGGATCGGCTTGTCGGTCACCGTGCGGATGGCAGCGAGGAAGTCGCGCGCCATGCGCGGCGTGGGGCGGGTGTCGATCAGCACCACGTGCTCGTCGCCGACGACGAAGCCGCAGTTGGGATCGAAGTCGCTGATGTAGCCGTAGGCGCCGGGGCCCAGCTCCTGCAGCCGGGGCTTCTGCTCGCGGGTGTCGGAGGCGGATGCGAAAGAAACGCTCGTGGTCATGGGGTGTCGTGGTCCGTCGTCGTGGTTTCTTCTTCGGCCGCCGCGCGGATGCACGCGAGCAGCACGTCCTGGTCGGCGCACTGGTTGGCCAGCAGCAGCACGAGGCGCGCGTTGAGGTCGGCGCTCTGCGCCTCGCTGCGGCCTTCGTGGGCGGCGAGCAGCGCGGCGTAGAAGCCGTCGGGATCGGGGATGCGGGGCTCGGTGATCATGGGGCGAGTTCGTTGGCGGCCAGTGCGGTGCGCACGGCGCGGGCGATGGCTTCGGGCGTGGCGTTCGGCAGCACGGCGGCGCGGTAGGCGTCGGGCCGCACGAGGACGAAGCTGCCTGCGTCGCCCGCGCCGAGGTGGCTCGCGAGCTTTTCGTCGGCCTGCAGCGTGGGCAGGCCGCTGTCGCCGCCAACGGCCAGCAGGCGCAACGGCAGCGACGCGATGGCATCGAGCGCCGCTCTCGACTGCTCGCGCGTCGGCACGAACCACAGGCCGATGCACTCGGTGCCTTCGGCCAGCAGCTGCATCAGCGTCGTCTCGCGGCCATCGGCCAGGCGCAGCGGCAGGTTCTGCACAGAGCGCGCGCCCTCGGGCAGCACCGCCGCGGGCGGATAGTCGTTGGCCACCGACATCCGGCCGGTGTTGACCAGCGCCCGCGCGAAGGGATGGCGCGCCGCCAGCGCCACCACCGCACGGCGCAGCGTGTGCTCGGCGGGCGAGCGCGGCGCGAGGAAGCGTGCCGATCGGCTCGTCACCTGCAGGTTCTGCTTCGCGGCGGGCTGGCGCTCGGCGTCGTAGCTGTCGAGCAGCGCCTCGCCGGCCCTGCCCTGCGCGACGAGCGCGAGCTTCCAGCCGAGGTTGGCCGCGTCCTGGATGCCGCTGTTGCCGCCGCGTGCGCCGAAGGGGCTCACCACGTGCGCCGCGTCGCCGATGAAGAACACGCGGCCGTGGCGGAAGCTGTCGAGCAGGTGATCGCGGTAGCCATAGGGGCCGATCCAGACGAACTCGAACTCCACGTCCGGCCCGAGCTGCTCGCGCAGCCGCGCGCCCGCCACCTCGGGCTTGCTGATGTAGGCGGTGTCGCAGTCCTCGGGCATCTGGTAGTCGATGCGCCACACGCCATCGGCCATCAGGTGCTGCCACACGCCGCGGCCTTCGTTGAAGGGCGCGTCCACCCAGGTCCAGCGCTCCGTGGGCAGCGGCTTCCTGAAGCGCACGTCGCTGATGCACCAGCGGTCGGTGCTGCGCGAGGAGTGCGCGTCGATGCCCATCTGCGTGCGGATCGTGCTGTTGGCGCCGGTGGCGTCGATCAGCCGGTCGGCCTCGATGGTGTAGCTGCCGGCGGGCGTCTCGACTTCCAGGCGCACGCCGTCGGCGAGCTGCTCCACGCGGGTGAGGCGGTTCTTCCAGCGCAGGTCGGTCAGCCCCAGTTCGATGATGCGCTCGACCAGGAACCACTCGACGTAGAACTGCTGCAGGTTGACGAAGGGCGGCTGCTTCGAGACGCTGTTGGCCTGCAGGTTGAAGTTGTAGACCTCCTGCTCGCCCGAGAAGGTGCGCCCGAACGACCAGGTGATGCCCTTGGCCGCGATGCGCTCGTAGATGCCCAGGCGCTCGAAGATCTCCAGGCTCTTCTGCGCATAGCAGATGCCGCGCGACGATGCGCCGCGCACGCCGACGGTGTCGTCCTCGTCCAGCAGCACGGCGCGCACGCCGCGTTGCGCGAGGTCGCAGGCCAGCGTGAGGCCCGAGGGGCCGGCGCCGACGATGACGATGGGATGCCGCACGGGCTTCGTGCTGCCGAGCTCGGGCGGCGGCGTGAAGGGCCAGACCGGCAGCTCGTAGGCCGGTGCGAAAGCGAATTTTTCCATGGTGGCTCTGCGGCTACAGCGCGTGCGCGAACCCGGCGATGGCGTCCGCCGCCTTCGGGATCAGCTCCGGCTGCCCCGCGAGGTAATGGTTGCCGCCGACGATGTCGACGTTGCGGATGCGCGGCCCGCCCGCCGCCATCCAGGCATCTCGCGTGCTCGGGAAGGTCGACTGGTCGCCCGTGTAGGTCAGCAGAAGTTTCGGCACCGTGGTGCGCGCGAGGTTGGTCGGACCGTCGGCCTGCGAGCGCGACGACCACTGCGAGAGAAAGGCCGTGAGCGACGTGGTGCGCCCCATCGCATTGGCCGAGTAGTTCACCTGCCGCGCGTCGCCCCAGACGCTGCCGGGCAGGCGGTCGTTGGGATCGAGCGAGAGGTCGACGCAGCGCGGATCGGCATGCGTGCGATAGACGATGAAGGTCTGGTCGCGCGGTGCGCCGGGTGTGCCGCGCAGCAGCGCGAGGCGGTCGAGGCACCACTGCTCGATGCGAGCGAGCCGTGCCTTCTGCGCGGCGCCGAAGCGCGCGAGGAAGTCGCGCTCGTAGGGCACTCGGTGGCGCGCGTCGTACATGTCGAGCTCGGGGTCGACCGAGAGCGGGTCGTGCTCGTCGGTGACCGAGGGGTCGATCCAGTCGCGCATCAGCCGGGTGCGGCCCAGGTGCGCGGCGCACAGGGCGATGCCGTCCACGGGCGGCAGGTCGTCGGGGTGCAGGTGCGTGGGATCGCCGTCGGGCAGGTGCGTGGCGGTGAGCTTTTCGGCCTGCGCCTGGTAGAAGGCCGAGAGCGCGGCGCCGCCCGAGTTGCCGACGAGGAACACCTTCTCGTAGCCGGCGGCGCGCAGGTACTGCACGCCCGCGCCCAGGTCCTGGATGGCGCGCTCCATCAGCAGCACGGTATCGTTGCCCACGAAGCGCGAGTTCAGGCCCATGCAGCAGATGCCGCGCTCGGCCAGCGGGCCGATCAGGTAGTGGCCCATGAAGTTGCTCGTGGGGTGCATCACGATGGCGGCGATCTTCTTCGGGCCCTGCGGCGCGCGGTAGGCGCCGTAGATGCGCGGGCGCAGCAGCTGCAGGCCCGACTGGCTCTCCATGGCCGCGCCGGGCTTCACGTCGATGACGGCGAGTTGCAGCTCAGGCATTCGACGCATCCTTCGCAGCGGCGGCGCGCAGGCCGGCCTTGCGCTCGGTCCAGGCGTCGAGCTCGGCGCGCGCGCGCAGCGCGTGCGCGTCCATCTCGGCCTGCGGCACGGTCGGCGTGGTCAGCTCCACGCGGATGCCGTTGGGGTCGAAGAAGTAGATCGATTCGATGATGTGGTGGTCGGTCACGCCCAGCACCTCGACGCCCGCGCCTTCGAGCCGCGCCTTGGCGGCCAGCAGGTCGGCCACCGAATCGACGCGCAGCGCGATGTGGTTCACCCACGAGGGCGTGTTGGGCGAGGGCAGCGCCGCGACGTCGTCGCCGAGGTCGAAGAAGGCGATGAACGAGCCGTCGCGCATGCGAAAGAAGATGTGCACGTACGGGCAGTACTCGCCGGTGCTAGGCACGTGGTCGCTCTTGATGACGTGGGCCAGCGGCAGGCCGAGCAGGTCTTCGTAGAAGCGGCGGGTTTCCTCGCTGTCGCGGCAGCGCCAGGCGAAGTGGTGCAGCCCGTGGATGGGCGGTGGGGGTGCCGTGGTGGCAGTCGTCGGCATGGCTCGTGTCTCCGGTGAGCCGGTATTGGGCGATGCCGCGTCTTATGATGCAATCGAAATTAATTCATCGATTGATGAAACAACCGTATATATGAACCTCACCCTGCGCCAGCTGCGCGCCTTCGCCGCCGTGGCCGACACCGGTAGCTTCACCGCCGCGGCGCAGCAACTGCACCTCACGCAGTCGGCGCTCAGCGTGCTGGTGCGCGAACTGGAGCGCGAGATGGGCGTGCAGCTGCTCGACCGAAACACGCGCAGCGTGCAGCTGTCGGAGGCAGGGCGCGAGTTCCTGCCCTCGGTGCACCGGCTGCTGGGCGACCTGGCCGGCGCGGTGGCCGGCGTCACCGATTTGCGTGACAAGAAGAAAGGCTTGCTACGGCTTGCCGCGCCGCAGCTCATGGCCTGCACCCTGATGCCGCGCGTGATCGCGCTCTACCGCGAGCAGTACCCCGACGTCGACGTGCGTCTGGCCGATACCCTGCCCGAGCATCTGCTCGCGGGCGTGACGGTCGGCGACGTGGAGCTGGCCGTGGGTCAGGACGTGGCGGTCGACGACGCCATCGAGCGCCGCACGCTGCTGCGCGACCGGCACTGGCTGATCTGCCCGCCGGGCCATGCCTTCGCCAATCGTCGCAAGGTGCGCTGGCACGAGCTCGGCCCCTACACCTTCATCGCGCCCACGCGCGACTTCCGCCAGCGCGTGCTGCCCGAGCTCGCACCCGCCGAGCGCGAATACATCCTGCGCCCCGCCACGCAGGAGGTGTCGTACATGACCACCGCGCTGGGCATGGTCGCCTCGGGGCTGGGGCTGACCGTGTGCCCCACATACTCCGCGCCGCTGGTGCGCGCGCACGGGCTGCAGATGGTGCGGCTGGAGTCGCCCGACTTCCATCGCGAGGTGTGCGTCTACAGCGCGGCGCGGCGCTCGCTGTCGCCGGCGGCGGCGAGCTTCGTCCAGGTGCTCGAAGGCTTCGCGCGGGAGCAGCAGCAAAAGGACTGACCGCCGCATCCGGTGGAGGAAAAGCATCGGCGCGCGGCAACAGGCGCGTAGAGGCGGCGATGGGGCCAAAACTACAATGCAGCCGATCCCCGTCTTCCAATCTTCTCCAGGTTTCTCCAATGAACGTCATTCGATTCACCGACCTCTGCGCGCAGGGCAAGGCCGCCGGCCAGCGCGTCTTCATCCGTGCCGACCTCAACGTGCCGCAGGACGACGCCGGCAACATCACCGAAGACACGCGCATCCGCGCCTCCGTGCCCTGCATCAAGCTGGCGCTGGACGCAGGTGCCGCCGTGATGGTCACTTCGCACCTGGGCCGCCCGACGGAGGGCGAGTTCAAGCCCGAGGACTCGCTGGCGCCCGTCGCCAAGCGCCTGGGCGAACTGCTCGGCCGCGAAGTGCCGCTGGTTTCCAACTGGGTCGACGGCGTCGACGTGAAGCCCGGCCAGGTGGTGCTGCTCGAGAACTGCCGCGTCAACAAGGGCGAGAAGAAGAACGACGAAGGCCTGGCTCGCAAGCTGGCCGCGCTCACTGACATCTACGTGAACGACGCCTTCGGCACCGCGCACCGCGCCGAGGCCACCACCTACGGCATCGCGCAGTTCGCCAAGGTGGCCGCGGCCGGCCCGCTGCTGGCAGCGGAGATCGACGCCATCACCAAGGCGCTGGCGCAGCCGAAGCGGCCGCTGGTGGCCATCGTGGCGGGTTCCAAGGTGAGCACCAAGCTGACCATCCTGAAGAGCCTGTCGGCCAACGTCGACCAGCTCATCGTGGGCGGCGGCATCGCCAACACCTTCATGCTGGCCGCGGGCCTGAAGATCGGCAAGTCGCTGGCCGAGCCCGACCTGGTCGACGAAGCCAAGGCGGTGATCGACGCCATGCGCGCGCGCGGCGCCGACGTGCCGATCCCGGTGGACGTGGTCACGGCCAAGACCTTCGCGGCCGACGCGGCCGCCACCGTCAAGGACGCGAGCGACGTGGCCGACGACGACCTGATCCTCGACATCGGCCCCAGGACGGCCGCCCAGCTCGCCGCGCAGCTGCGCGAGGCCGGCACCATCGTCTGGAACGGCCCGGTGGGCGTGTTCGAGTTCGACGCCTTCGCGGGCGGCACCAAGGCCATCGCGCAGGCCATCGCCGAGAGCAGCGCGTTCTCGATCGCAGGCGGCGGCGACACGCTGGCGGCCATCGCCAAGTACGGCATCGAGAAGCAGGTCGGCTACATCTCGACCGGTGGCGGCGCCTTCCTGGAAGTGCTGGAAGGCAAGACCCTGCCGGCCTTCGAGATCCTGTCGAAGCGGGCTGCCGGCTGAACGAGCGGGTGGAGCCGCCCGGGCCTCGGCCCGCGGCCCATCGAGGAAAAACCCATGGGTGACTTCCGTCCGACACACAAACTGTATACAGTAGCGAATACAAAACGGAGACTACCCTCATGAGCACGGACCGCATTCCCCGCCACGCCACCAAGATCGTCGCCACCCTCGGTCCGGCATCCAGTTCGCCCGACCTGCTGGAGAAGATGATCCAGGCCAAGGTCAGCGTGGTGCGGCTGAACTTCAGCCACGGCACGGCGCAGGACCACATCGACCGTGCCGCCATGGTTCGCGAAGCCGCCCGCAAGGCCGGCCGCGAGGTGGCCATCATGGCCGACCTGCAGGGCCCGAAGATCCGCGTGGGGAAGTTCGCGCAGGGCAAGGTCTGGCTCGAGCCGGGCGCCAAGTTCGTGCTCGATGCCTCGCGCACCGAACTGGGCGACGTCGATGCCGTCGGCCTCGACTACAAGGACCTGCCGCGCGACGTGAAGCCCGGCGACAGGCTGCTGCTGAACGACGGTCTCATCGTGCTGACCGTCGACGCCGTCAAGGGCGAGGCGGTGCACACGACCGTCAAGCTCGGCGGCGAGCTCTCGAACAACAAGGGCATCAACAAGCAGGGCGGCGGCCTCACCGCGCCCGCGCTGACGGCCAAGGACATGGAGGACATCAAGACCGCGATGAGCTTCCAGGCCGACTACGTGGCCGTGAGCTTCCCCAAGAACGCCACCGACATGGAAATGGCCCGCCAGCTGTGCAACGTGGCTGCCGCCGAGTACGGCCACAAGCCCGGCATGATCGCCAAGATCGAGCGCGCCGAGGCCATTCCGAAGCTCGAAGAGATCCTGCGTGCCAGCGACGGCATCATGGTCGCACGCGGCGACCTCGCGGTCGAGGTGGGCAACGCGGCGGTGCCCGCTCTGCAGAAGAAGATGATCCGCATGGCCCGCGAGATGGACAAGGTGGTGATCACCGCGACCCAGATGATGGAGTCGATGATCACCAACCCCGTGCCCACCCGCGCCGAGGTCAGCGACGTGGCCAACGCCGTGCTCGACGGCACCGACGCCGTCATGCTCTCCGCCGAGACCGCCTCGGGCCGCTATCCGCTCGAGACCGTGCAGGAGATGAGCCGCATCTGCGAGGCCGCCGAGGCCGCCGAAGACAAGCAGCTCGACGCCGACTTCAGCGGCCAGAGCTACAGCCGCATCGACCAGTCGATCGCCATGGGCGCGCTCTTCACCGCCCATCACCTGGGCGCCAAGGCGATCGTGGCGCTCACCGAGTCGGGCTCCACCCCGCTGTGGATGAGCCGCCACCGCGCGCACATCCCCATGTACGCGCTGACCTCGCGGCTGTCGACGCAGCGCAAGATGGCGCTCTACCGCAACGTGCGCCCGCTGCTCATGGACTCGGAAAGCGATCGCGACACCGCGCTGCTGCAGGCCGAGAACCACCTGAAGAAGCGCGGCATCGTGCAAAGCGGCGACGTCTACGCCATCACCTGCGGCGAGCCGATGGGTGCCCCGGGCGGCACCAACATGCTGAAAATCTGCAGAGCGAGTTGAGCAAACCCCCAGGCTTCGCGCACTTCGTGTCGCTGCGCCAACCCCCTTGCAGGGGGCAACACCTGCGGCCCGGCAGAGCCGGTTCCGCGGTGTTCCTGGAACTTATCCGTTCCTGAAAAGGAAGCTGTAGGCGTTCAGGGCGGGCACGCCGCCCAGGTGCGCGTACAGCACTTTCGAGCCCGCCGGGAATTCGCCCAGGCGCACCTTCTCGATCATCCCGTGCATCGACTTGCCCTCGTACACCGGGTCGGTCAGCATGGCCTCGAAGCGCGCGCTCAGGCGGATGGCTTCGAGCGTACCCTCGTTGGGCAGGCCGTACTCGGGGCCGCCGAAGCGGCGGTCGAGCACGATGTCCTTCTCGGTGATGTCGCGGCCCAGCTCCACCAGCTCGGCCGTGTTCTTCGCGATGCGCAGGATCTGGTCGAAGGTCTGCTGCGGCTTGGCCGAAGCGTCGATGCCGATCACGCGGTCGGCGCGGCCGTCGGCGGCGAAGCCCACCACCATGCCGGCCTGCGTGCTGCCCGTGACCGAGCAGACCACGATGTAGTCGAACTTGAAGCCCAGTTCGGCCTCCTGCTGGCGCACTTCCTCGGCGAAGCCGACGAAGCCCAGGCCGCCACGCGGATGCTCCGAGCAGCCCGCGGGAATCGGGAACGGCTTGCCGCCGGCCTGGCGGACGCTCTCCATGGCGTCTTCCCAGCTCTTGCGGATGCCGATGTCGAAGCCCGCTGCGTCCAGGCGCACGTCGGCGCCCATGATGCGTGACATCTCGATGTTGCCGACCCGGTCGTACACCGCGTCGGAGTAGTTGACCCAGTTCTCCTGCACCAGCACGCACTTCATTCCGAGGTGCGCCGCCACGGCGGCCACCTGCCGCGTCTGGTTCGACTGGATGCCGCCGATGGACACCAGCGTGTCGTAGCCGCCTTCGAGCGCCTCGGGAATCAGGTATTCGAGCTTGCGCGTCTTGTTGCCGCCGAAGGCCAGGCCGCTGTTGCAGTCCTCGCGCTTGGCATAGAGGTCGACCTTGCCGCCCAGGTGGGCGCTCAGGCGCTTGAGCGGCTGGATGGGCGTGGGGCCGAAGGTCAGCGGGTAGCGGGGAAACTTCTCGAGGTTCATGGCGGCACTTCCAGGAAAGGGGGAAAGAGGGAGGGGTGTCGAAGCCTCCATCGTAGGAACAATGCTGCACAACGTGCTTGCGAAGTTTGTTGGATCTGTCAGAGAAAAAGAGGCAATATCGAGGAAGTGAATGCTTTCATTCCGAAAAAAACTAGATGAGCACAACAAAATTGCGTGACACCCCGGAGCTCGACCGCACCGACCGCGCCATCCTGCGCACCATGCAGCGCGACGCCTCGCTGTCGAACGTGGCGCTGGCCGCCAAGGTCAACCTGAGCCCGGCCGCCTGCCTGCGCCGCGTGGAGCGGCTCAAGGCGGCGGGCCTCATCAAGGGCATCGTCGCGCTGCTCGACCCCGACGCGCTCGACGCCAGCATGCTGGTGATGATCGGCGTGGTGCTCGACCGCTCCACGCCCGATTCCTTCTCCGACTTCGAGAAGGCCGCCCAGAAGGTCTCGGGCTGCCTCGAATGCCACGTGGTCTCGGGCGAGTTCGACTACTTCATGCTCGTGCGCACCCGCGACAACGACAGCTTCAACCGCCTGCACGCCGAGCAGCTGTTGTACCTGCCGGGGGTGCGCCAGATCCGCACCTTCGTCGTGCTCAAGCAGGTGCTTTCGACCACGCAGCTGCCTGTCTGACACGACCGGCGAAACCGCCGTCCGGCTGTCTGCGTACAGCACGGATGATTCTTCCCTCCCCCGCGTCATTCCTCCGGCGCCGCGGCGCCTTCGTCCTCACCCTCGCCTCCGCATTGCTTTCGGCCTGTTCGCCGGTCAAGGTGCTCAACGGCCTGGTGCCCACCGACACCTACCGGTTCGAAGGCGGCATCGCCTACGGGCCGGCGCCGCACCAGCTGCTCGACGAATACCGGCCGCTGCCGTCCAACGCGCCGGCGCCGGGCGCGCGGCCGCTGGTCGTGTTCTTCTACGGCGGCACCTGGACGACCGGCGACCGCGCCAGCTACAGGTTCATGGGCGAGGCCCTGGCCGCGCAGGGCGCCGTGGTGCTCGTGCCCGACTATGGGCTGTCGCCGGCCTTCACCTATCCCGCCTTCGTGCGCGACAGCGCACTGGCCGTCAAGTGGGCGCTGGACAACGCGGCGCGCCTGGGCGCCGACCCGAAGCAGGTGTACGTGATGGGCCACAGCTCCGGTGCCTACAACGCCGCGATGGTGGCGCTCGATGCGCGCTGGCTCGGCGAACTGGGCGCCAACCCGAAGCAGCTCGCGGGCTGGATCGGCCTGGCGGGACCCTACGACTTCCTGCCCATCGGCGACCCGCAGGTGAAGACCGCGTTCAACTGGCCGGACACGCCGCGCGACTCGCAGCCCCTGGCGCACGCCGGCCCCGCCTCGCCGCGCACCCTGCTCATGGCGGCCTCCAGGGACAACCTCGTCTACCCCGACCGCAACACCCTGCGCATGGCCGCGGCGCTGCGGGAAGCGGGCGTGCCGGTCCAGGTCAGGCTGTTCGACAACCTGAGCCATGCGACGCTGGTGGGTGCCTTCGCCACGCCGGCGCGATGGCTGGGCGGGCCGGTGCTGCCGCCCGTCGTGGACTTCCTCGGACTGGCGTCGGTCCTGTCCCACAAGGGTGCTCGGTAGAATTGCGGCAGTCTTTCCCGCCTTTTCGTCTTCTACTTTTTTCCCTTTTTTCCAATTCCCGCGAGGTATTTCCCATGGCACTCGTCTCGATGCGCGAACTGCTCGACCATGCCGCAGCCAATGGCTACGGCATTCCGGCCTTCAACGTCAACAACCTCGAACAGGTCCAGGCCGTCATGGAGGCCGCCAAGGAGACCGGCGCCCCCGTCATCCTGCAGGCCAGCGCAGGCGCCCGCAAATACGCCGGCGAAGCCTTCATCAAGCACCTGATCCAGGCCGCCATCGAGCAGTACCCGAACATCCCGCTGGTCATGCACCAGGACCACGGCCAGAGCCCGGCCATCTGCCAGGGCGCCATCGACCTCGGCTTCTCCTCCGTCATGATGGACGGCTCCCTGCATGAAGACGGCAAGACGCCCGCCTCCTTCGACTACAACGTCGACGTGACCCGCAAGGTCGTGCAGCTTGCGCACAAGGTCGGCGTGACCGTCGAGGGCGAGCTGGGCTGCCTGGGCTCGCTGGAGACCGGCATGGCCGGCGAGGAAGACGGCATCGGCGCCGAAGGCGTGCTCGACCATTCCGCGCTTCTGACCGACCCCGAGGAAGCCGCCCAGTTCGTCAAGGCCACGCAGCTCGACGCGCTGGCCATCGCCATCGGCACCAGCCACGGCGCCTACAAGTTCACCCGCAAGCCCACCGGCGACATCCTGTCGATCCAGCGCGTGAAGGAAATCCACGCCCGCCTGCCCAACACCCACCTGGTGATGCACGGCTCGTCGTCGGTGCCGCAGGACCTGCTGGAGATCATCCGCAAGTACGGCGGCAACATGAAGGAAACCTACGGCGTGCCCGTCGAGGAAATCCAGGAAGCCATCAAGTACGGCGTGCGCAAGATCAACATCGACACCGACATCCGCTTGGCCATGACCGGCGCGGTGCGCAAGTTCATGGCAGAGAACCCCGAGAAGTTCGACGCCCGCGAATGGCTCAAGCCCGCGCGCGAAGCCGCCAAGCAGATCTGCAAGCAGCGCTACATCGAGTTCGGCTGCGAAGGCCAGGGCGCCAAGATCAAGGGCGACAGCCTGCAGGTGGTCGCCGCCAAGTACGCCAAGGGCGAACTGGCCCAAGAAGTGATCTGATCACATCCCCTTGAGCCGACGGCCACCGTTCGCGGTGGCTTTTTTCTGCGCGCACAATCCGAACTCCGCTATCCCGTTTCACCGCACCAGCCCCATGACCACCGTCCACACCTCCTCCATCCAGAGCCTGCCCCTGCTTGCGCGCGGCAAGGTGCGCGACAACTACGCCGTCGGCGAAGACCGCATCCTGATGGTCGCGAGCGACCGGCTCAGCGCCTTCGACGTGATCATGGGCGAGCCCATTCCGGGCAAGGGCGAGATCCTCACGAAGATGGCCCTGTGGTGGTTCGACCGCCTCGGCCAGATCTGCCCCAACCACCTGACCGGCGAGGCGCCCGAGAGCGTGGTCACTCAGGCCGAGGTGCCGCAGGTCACCGGCCGCTCGATGCTGGTCAAGCGCCTGAAGCCGATCCCGGTCGAGGCCGTGGTGCGCGGCTACCTGGCCGGCAGCGGCTGGAAGGAGTACCAGGAATCGCGCGCGGTCTGCGGCGTGCCGCTGCCCGAGGGCCTGACCAACGCGAGCAAGCTGCCGCGCCCCATCTTCACGCCCGCCGCCAAGGCTGCCGTGGGCGAGCACGACGAGAACATCAGCTACGACCGCGTGGTCGAGATCGTCGGCCCCAAGCTGGCCCAGCAGATCCGCGACACCAGCATCGCCATCTACGAGACCGCCGCGCAGATCGCCCTGGCCAAGGGAATGATCATCGCCGACACGAAGTTCGAGTTCGGCCTCGACGAGAACGGCACCCTGGTGCTGATGGACGAGGTGCTTACCCCCGACAGCTCGCGCTACTGGCCGGTCGAGGGCTACCAGGCCGCGCTGGCGTCCGGCGCCAATCCGCCGAGCTACGACAAGCAGTTCGTGCGCGACTGGCTCGAGGGAACGAAGATCAACGGCAAGCCCTGGGACAAGACGCCCCCGGCGCCGCGCCTGCCCGCCGAGGTCATCGAGAAGACGGCGGCCAAGTACCGCGAGGCGCTGGAGCGGCTGACGGGCTGAGGCTGAAGCAAGGGCTGCCCCCAGCCGGGTAGTCCATCCCGGGCGCCTTGTCGCCACGGGAAAAGGGGATGTCCGAACGTCCCCGTCTCGCCATCATGTGCGCCAAGAACATGAGGGGCGGGAAATGGAAACCAGCAAAGGCGTTCATGGTTGGCAGCGCTGCGTGGCGGCGGCGCTCGTTCTGGCCGTTGCGGGCTGCAGCAGCATCGATCCGTACCAGCGCAGCAAGCGCGCCGACGTACCGATCAACCAGCTCGGGTATGAGGAAGTCACTCTTGCCAACGCCAGGCCCCTTGCCGGCAACCTGCAAGGCGCGCTGGGCGCGCTGAAAGACCAGCGCCGCGAATGGTTCGATTCCCTGTCGGCGCAGGCGCGCGTTCGCACCATGACGCAGCTCGGCCTGCTGGGCGTGACGGCCGCGGCGCTGTATGGGGGGCTGAAATCCGGTGTCACCAGCGATCGCGAAAAGACCCGGCTCGCCATGGCCGGCGCGGTCGGCTTTACGGCCTATTCGGCCAGCAACTGGTTCGTCAATCCCAATCAGGAGAAGGCTTACGTCGAAGGCGTTCTCGGACTGACCTGCGCGATGCTGACCATCGAACCATTGCGGCTGGAGGTCGAGAGCTTCGACAGGATGTGGGCCGAGAAATACCGCCTGACGCAGGCCATCAACAGGCTCGATGCGGAGTTGCTCCGGGCTCAGGCTGTCTTGCGCTATGCCCGTGACAGCGAACTGCCGCAGGCGCATGTGCGTCGCGAGGCGGCCTCGGCCTTGTGGCGCGCGCGCAAGACCCTGGCATCCAGCGAGCAGCTGTATTCCCAGCTTGGGAACAGCGGAGTCATCCTGATGCGGGAGGGTGATCTGGTCTTTGCCCGCGTGGCGGCGCATATCAACGCGGCCAACAAGACGATATCCAGCCCTGATGAGTTGGTCGCACAAGCCACGGGGATCATCGGCAAGTTCCGGGCGGTCAAGATTGACACTGCAAACGAGAGCACCCAGGGAGACTCCGAAGGCGCGGGCAGGCCAGCAGTTGATACCGCTGCCGGGAAGAAGCCGGATGGCGATGCGGGCTTTGCCGGCAAAGACGAAGAGATGCTCGAGCAAGAGCCGGCGGCTACGTCCACAGCCATTGCGAAGAAGGCGCAGTTGCTGGCGCAGTTGGCCGCGATTCAGAAAAAGGAGTCCGAGGACGCCTCTGCGCAAGCCCAGAAGAATCTGAAGGAGTCTCAGGCAGCACTCAAGCGCGCCAAAGCTGCTGAAGCGGTCGCCGCCACCGCCGCGAACAGAAAGGTGATCGATGCTTGCAAGGCAGCAGGCCGCCGCGACTGCGGGCCTCTGGAGGCCGATGCCATCGCTGTTTCTCTCGCCGCCGGCACAGCAGAGATTTACGCTGCAAGGCGCCCCTTGAGCAATCGCCTTCTGACTTTCAACGATGCGCGCAAGGCAGCGGCCCGAAATCCGGGCTGTGCCGGCGGCAGCAGTGCCATGAGCGTTTCACCGGCCGAGGACGCAAAGGTCAAACCCGGTCAGCGGTATCTCATCACCGTGAACGGTGTCGCCAAGCCGCCTCTGGCGTCGGTCAAGGGGCCGGCAACCCTGGAAATTCTTGTCTCCGGTCCCAACCAGTACACCGTGCGCGTCATGGTGAAGGCCGACGCAAAGGGTACGGTGGACGTCAGCATCTCCGACCAGGGGCTCGCTACCGAGGAGATCCAGCTGACGGTCGACACGCCAGCCGCCAAGTAGCCGGCGCCCTCAGCGCCCCCCGCCGCTGTTCAGCAGCGCCACCGTCCGCCCGCTCGCATCCAGCAGCGCCAGCCGGGTCGGTCCGGCCAGCCGGTAGCTGGTGGTGCTCTGCAGGGCGGAAATGAACTGCGCCTCGTTGGCACCGCGTGTAGGGTCGGTGCAGGCCATGCGGGTGGAGGCAAGCTGGCCGATCTTCAGGGCGACCCCGGTGCGCGTGAAGGTGCCGGAGATGCGGTTGCAGCCGCCCGAGCCGCTCACGCGTCCGCTGCTGCGGTCGAATTGCACCTGGGCGCCGCTGCCCGGCTGCACCGGTTCATCGCCCAGCTGCACCAGCTGCCAGGCCGGGCCTTCGATCGGCTCGTCGAGGCTGATGCCGCTGCCGCAACCGGCCAGCGTGGCCAGCAGCGCCGTGGCGGCAAGGGCGGGGAGGAGCGCGGTGCGGCGGGCGAAGGAGCGCATGGCCAGTGTTCCTTTTTCGAACTGCAACAAGTTGAATCGGGCGTGATCGTATGCGACGGCGCCTGGCCCGCCAATGCCGCTCGCCTGCCCTGCGGCCATGAAAAAAGCGGCCCGGAGGCCGCTTTCCTGGAAGGTCTGGAGGGAAATCAGCTCAGCACGATGCTGCTGAGCCGGCGGCGGTAGCTGGCCACCACCGGATCGTCCGGCGGGATCTGCCCGTCGGCCACCTTCACCTTCGGCGGCTCGATGATCTCCAGGATGGCGATGTAGGTCTTGCGGGCGAGGTCCTCGCTCCAGGTCTTGTCGCGCATCAGGATGTCGAGCAGCTCGTCCATGGCGTCGGTCCAGCGCTGGGCGGCCATGAGGAGGCGGGCGCGGCCGAAGCGGGCGTCGAAGTCGCGCTTGTTGGCAGCGATCTTCGCGTCGAAATCGGCGATCGAGGGGGCGGCGCCGGCCGGCGGCGCTGCGAAATCGATAGCATCCATCCAGCGCTGCAGCGCGTCGAAGCGGCGCACCAGCGAGGTCTTGGCGATCACCGGGGCAAAGGCGACCTTGGCGTCGTCGACGCGGCCTTCCTGCAGCAGCAGCTTCACGTAGTCGAAGCGGGCGTCGTCGTTGGCCGGGTCGGTGGCCACCGCGTGCTGCAGCTTCTCGAGCGCGCCTTCGGTGTCGCCACCGGCCAGCGCCTCCTGGGCAGCGGCTTCCTGCGAGGCGGCCTCGGCCTCGTCGGCGCCGGGCACGTGCTTGTCGAGGAATTCGCGGATCTTCTCGACCGGGATGGCGCCGACGAAGCCGTCCACCGGCTGGCCGTCCTTGAACATCACGCAGAAGGGGATGCTGCGCACGCCGAACATCTCCGACAGCTGCGAGGAGATCTGCGGCACCTTGTCGGCGTCGAGCTTGGCCAGCGTGAAGCGCCCGCCGTACTCGACCTCGAGCTTTTCGAGCACCGGGCCGAGCTGCTTGCAGGGGCCGCACCATTCGGCCCAGATGTCCAGCAGCACCGGTGTGGCGACCGAGGCTTCGATCAGTTCGGCCTGGAAATTTTCGAGAGTGATGTCGATCATCGGAACCAGCTGGGGGTGAAACGTAAAATTGAAACCATGAACGAAACCATTCAGGTCGGTGTAGTGATGGGCTCGAACTCCGATTGGGAGACGATGCGCAACGCGGTCGAGATTCTCCAGCAATTCGGAATCGGGCACGAAGCCAGGGTGGTCTCGGCCCACCGGATGCCCGATACGCTCTTCGAATATGCCGAAAGCGCCGCCGGGCGCGGCCTTGCCGCGATCATCGCCGGCGCGGGCGGCGCGGCCCACCTGCCGGGCATGCTGGCGTCGAAAACCACGGTGCCGGTGCTCGGCGTGCCGGTGGCCAGCCGCCATCTGCAGGGCGTCGATTCGCTCTACAGCATCGTGCAGATGCCCAAGGGCGTGCCGGTCGCCACCTTCGCCATCGGCAATGCCGGCGCGGCCAACGCGGCGCTGTTCGCGGTGTCGATGCTGGCGGTGAACGACCCGGCCCTGCGCGCGAAGCTCGACGCCTTCCGTGCCGCGCAGACGGCGGCCGCCGAGGCCATGACCCTGCCCCCGCCGCCCGCCGGCGAGGCAGCGCCCGTTTCTCCCTTCTCGCCGCAAGGCGGGGGTGCCCTGTGAGCGGCCGCAACGGCGACCTGCCGATCCTCCCGGGCGCCACGCTCGGCGTGCTCGGCGGCGGACAGCTGGGGCGGATGTTCGTCCATGCCGCCCAGCGCATGGGCTACTTCACCGCGGTGCTCGACCCCGACACCGACAGCCCCGCCGGCCGCGTGAGCCACCACCACATCCATACCGACTACGACGACGTCGACGGCCTCGCCCGCCTGGCCGGCCTGGCCGACGCGGTGACCACCGAGTTCGAGAACGTGCCCGCGCCCTCGCTGGAGCATCTCGCGGTGGCGCGCCCGGTGTCGCCCGCCGCGCCGGCCATCGCCATCGCGCAGGACCGCATCGCCGAGAAGGCGCACTTCACCCGCTGCGGCGTGCCCTGCGCGCCCTACGCCGTCATCGAAACGGCCGCGCAGCTCGCCGCCATCGACGACAACCTGCTGCCCGGCATCCTCAAGACCGCGCGCCTGGGCTACGACGGCAAGGGCCAGCAGCGCGTGAAGACGCGCGACGAGCTGGTCGAGGCCTGGCAGGCCGCGGGCTGCGTGCCCTGCGTGCTCGAGAAGATGCTGCCGCTCGAATTCGAGTGCTCGGTCATCCTCGCGCGCGGCCGCGACGGCCAGATCGTGCACTTCCCGCCGCAGCGCAACCTGCACCGAGACGGCATCCTGGCCGTGACCGAGGTGCACCCGCAGAACATGCCCAAGACGGTGGCGCAGGGCGCCATCAACTCGGCCAAGAGCATCGCCAACGGCCTCAACTACGTGGGCGTGCTGTGCGTCGAATTCTTCGCGCTGGCCGACGGCTCGCTGGTCGTCAACGAGATGGCGCCGCGCCCGCACAACAGCGGCCACTACACCATGGAAGCCTGCGACGTGTCGCAGTTCGAGCTGCAGGTGCGCACGCTCGCCGGCCTGCCGCTGGCGGCGCCGCGCCAGCACAGCCCGGCGATCATGCTCAACCTGCTGGGCGACCTGTGGTTTCCCGCCGGTGCCGACGGCAAGTCCGACAAGGCGGTCTCGCCGCGCTGGAGCGAAGTGCTCGCGCTGCCCGGCGCCCACCTGCACCTCTACGGAAAGATCGAACCCCGCCGCGGCCGCAAGATGGGCCACCTCACGCTGACCGGCGCCACGCTCGAGGCGGTTCGCGCCACGGCCTCGCAGGCCGCGCTGCTGCTGGGCCTGCCGGCGGTGAGCACCGCCGACCTCGCATGATCCTCGACGGCCGCACCCCCGAAGCCATCGCCGAGGCGGCGCGCGTGCTGCGCGCGGGCGGGCTGGTGGCCTTCCCGACCGAGACGGTGTACGGCCTGGGCGCCGACGCCAGCAGCGACACCGCGGTGGCCGGCATCTTCGAGGCCAAGGGGCGGCCGTCGGACCATCCGCTGATCGTCCACGTCGCGGCCGGCACGAAGGGCACCGAATCGCTCTCGCGCTTCGCCCAGCCGCTGCCGGACTTCGCGCAGAAGCTGGTGCAGGCCTTCTGGCCCGGCCCGCTCACGCTGATCGTCACGCGCCAGCCCGGCGTGGGCGCGGCGGCGGCCGGCGGGCAGGACACCATCGGCCTGCGCTGCCCCTCGCACCCCGTGGCGCAGGCGCTCCTCGAAGCCTGCGCCGAGCAGGGCGTGCCCGGCCTCGCGGGGCCGAGCGCCAACCGCTTCGGCCGCGTCAGCCCGACCACCGCGCAGCACGTGCACGACGAGTTCGGCGACGAGCTGCTGGTGATCGACGGCGGCCCCTGCGACGTGGGCATCGAGTCGACCATCGTCGACTGCAGCCGCGGCGCGCCCGTGCTGCTGCGCCCCGGCCTCATCACCCGCGCGCAGATCGAGGCCGCCTGCGGCGAGAAGCTCGCCGATCGCGAAGTGCTTGAAACGCCCGACCCGCGCGCCTCGGGCACGCTGGAGGCGCACTACGCGCCCAATGCCAAGGTGCGGCTGATGGACGCCAAGTCGATCCAGACCGGCCTCGACGTGCTCGGCGCGAACGCCGCCCACATCGCCGTATGGTCGCGCACCACGGTGCGCAGCCGCTCGCAGCGCGTGCTGCTGCGGCGCATGCCCGACGACGCGGCCGCCAGCGCGCAGCTGCTGTTCGCGGTGCTGCGCGAGTTCGACGCACAGGGCGTGAAGCTGATCTGGGTGGAGACGCCGCCCGATACGCACGAATGGGAAGGCGTGAAAGACCGCTTGCAGCGCGCATCGGCCGCTTGATCCAGGAACACCGTGGAACCGGCTTTGCCGGGCCACTGGTGTTGCCCCCGGTAGGGGGTTGGCGAAGCGCACGAAGTGCGCGCAGCCTGGGGGCGAGCCCTATCCTCCGGCTGCGAGGACACCCTGGAAGAAGCCTCGCGCGGAGGCCAGGCAGAAGGGCGGCGCCAGCGTGCCGTGGTACGCCAGCGTGACGGCCTGGGCCTTGTCCGATGCGCTGCCCGAGGTGTTCTGCGCGAGCAGCGCCTTGGCCTGCGCGAAGCCGGCGCGGGCAGTGGAGTAGGCGTCGATGGCTGCCGAATCCTCCAGGTCGACCACGGAGAGCAGGCTGGACGGCATGCCCTTGGCGCGGAAGTAGCCCGAGGTGGCGCGAGTGCTCGCGAAGTTCACCGTGGGGTCGTTGGCGCCACCGCACATCAGCATCGGCCGGGTCGGCACCCAGTTGCGCAGGTCGTTGGCGACGGCGGCCTTGCGGAAGCCCGTGGAGGGCTTGCAGTCCAGCGGCGATGTGGTGCTCAGCGAAGCGGCCGTGGGCGGCAGCGCGTTGCCGGGGCAGGGGTTGCCCTGGATGTCGCCGGCTGCCTGCGTCAGGAAGCTCTGCTTGATGAGGTTGTTGGGCCCGTAGAAGATCGAAAGCTCCGGGCTCACCGGACCCGGCTTGGCGTCCGCCGGGAAAAGCGCGAGCTGAGGCAGCTTGCCGCTGGAGAACAGCGTGCCGGGCGATGCGCTCGGCAGCAGCGTGTCGATGCCGCTGGCGTACTGGGCCTCGTACACGTCGCTGGTCGAGCCGTAGACGTTGCCGAACTGCTGCTGCCAGCTGGTCGACAGCAGCGGCACGAACAGCGTGGCGCCCAGCGCCGGCCAGCCCAGGTAGGTGTAGTCGGTCAGCAGGCTGATGGCAGAGGGCGCCGACAGCGGCGCCGAGGCCGTCACCGGTTTGCCCGTGGCCTGCATCTCGCGATGCGCCGCCATCGCCACGTAGCCGCCCTGCGAATAGCCGGTGATGAAGAGCGAGCCGGCGTCGTTCGCGCCGATGCCGGAGAAGGTCTTGCGCGCCGCGGTGAGCGCGTCGACCATGTCCTTGCCCTGCTGGTCGCCGTCGAGGTACGGGTGGTAGGGCAGCGTCGACTTGTCGTAGCCCGCGTAGTTGGGCGCCACCACGATGTAGCCCTGCGCCGCGAACATGGCGGCGACCATCAGGCCCTCGCCGGCGGCGGCCTGGCTGCTGTCGGTCCACTTCGCGAGGTTGTAGGCCTTGGCGGCGGTCGTGCCGTGGGCATAGAGCACCACCGGGCGCTGGCCGCTGCAGGCCACGTCGGAGCCGGTGGGCACCATGATGGCGGCGGTGGCGTTGGTGGCCTCGTTCTTCGCGCCGATGGTGCGGTATTCGAGGTAGCGCAGGTCCACGCCGCACTTGGGCGTGCCCGCCACCTGAAGCAGCGCCTTGCCCTGGTCGCTGGCCTGCAGGCTGGCGGTGAACTGGGAGGCTGTCAGCGCGGCAGTCTTCTCGGGCGGGTCGTTGACCACCGAGCCGCGGCCGTTGTCCACGGCCGGCGGCGGAACGCCCACCCCGATGCCGATGCCTCCTCCACCCCCGCCGCCACCGCCGCAGGCTGCAAGCAGCAGCAATGTCGCGGCGCTTGTCACGGCCGTGAAGGCGGCGGTCTTGCGCATGGGGCTGGAGGGCAGGCGGTGCGGCTGGTTCAAGGCATGTCTCCTGCGCCGGCGGGGCGCTTGGCTTGTATGGAATCGAACGACCGTCCGATTCTGTGCAGCGGCATGGCCGCGCGCAAGCGGGCGTTTGCCCTCAGAAGATTTCAGTACTCGGCGCCATGGGCCGAGGCCGGCAGGGGCCCGCGCGCCCTGCCCTCAGTTGTCCTGCGAGGCCCAGTCGACCAGCGCGTCGAAGGCCGCGCGCGCGGCGCCGGCGTTCTCGCCGTTGGCGATGGCCACGAGCACGTAGCGGCGCCCGCTCGCGCCATCCACGTAGCCGGCCACGCCCGAGGCGTCGCGCAGCGTGCCGGTCTTCAGGTGCGCCGAGCCGCCGGAGCGCATCGTGCGCTTCTTCAGCGTGCCGTCCACGCCCATGGCGGGCAGCGAGGACATCAGCTCCGGCATCACCGGCGAGCGCCATGCCACCTGCAGCATCTTGCCGAGCGCGGCGGCGCTGATGCGCTCGTCGCGCGACAGGCCCGAGCCGTTCTCGAACACCGGCTGGGCCTCGCCCGTGCCGATGCGGTCGCGCCACCACTGGCCCAGCGCCGCCCGCGAGGCCTCGAAGGTGCCGCGGTTCTTCTGCGCCAGCCCGATGGTGAGGAACAGCTGCTGCGCCATCACGTTGTTGCTGTACTTGTTGATGTCGCGGATCACCTCGGCCAGCGGCGGCGACTCGAACTCGAAGGCCGGCTTCAGCCCCGCCGGCACGCGCCCCTCGCGCATCTGCCCGCCGACGCGCCCGCCCATCTCGGCCCACATGCCGCCGATGGCGCGCATGGCGTAGGTGCGCGGGTCGCCGTAGGCCACGGCCCAGCTCTTCTCGCCGCAGCCGCCGGGAAAGCCGCCGTTGAAGCGGATGCGGTTCACGTCGGAGAAGTCGGCGCGCAGCGTGCCGCGCCAGTCGCCGCATTCGCCGGGCACCAGCGCCACGGTCTGCGGCATCGCCACGCTGGCCAGCGGGGGCTCGTAGCTCACGCGTGCGATCTGGCCCGCGCGGTCGGGCGCGAAAGTCATGTTGACCGACTTGAAGTTCACCAGCAGCGCGTCGGGCGAGGCGTTGTAGGGGCGCAGCGGCTCGCCGTCGAAGGCGGCGGGGTCGCCCTCCACCGTGGTCTCGAAGGCGCTGCGGTCGAGGACGATGTCGCCGCTCACCGTGGTGATGCCCAGGCCCTGCACGTGGCGCAGCAGCAGCCACATGCGCTCCAGCACCAGCTTCGGATCGCCCTGGCCCTTGATGTAGAGGTTGCCGTTGAGCACGCCGTTGTTCACCGTGCCGTCGACGTAGACCGGCGTGGTCCAGCTGTAGGCCGCGCCGAGCATGTCGAGCGCGGCGTAGGTCGTCACCAGCTTCATGATCGACGCCGGGTTCACCTGCGCCTGCGTGCGCCAGGCCAGGCGCGGCTGGCGCGTGCCGTCGGCCTCGGCGACCAGCATGGTCACCGACTCGCGCGGCACCTTGGCGCGGGCGAGGGCGGCTTCGACCTGGGTGGGGAGGGCTTGCTGGGCGAATGCGCCGGCAGGGGCCAGCGTGGTGAAGATCAGGGCGCAGGCCGCGCGACGAAAGGCGAAGGGCATCCGCCCATTATCCCGGCGGGAAGACGTGCAGCCTGGCGTGATACAGCAGCATCACCGTCTTGGCGTCCGCGATGCGGCCGTCGGCCACCATGGCCAGCGCCTCGTCGATGCCGAGCTCGAGCACCTCGATGTCCTCGCCTTCCTCGGCCAGCCCGCCGCCTTCGCCGACGCGCATCGACGACTCGTAGGGCGCGACGAAGAAATGCAGCTTCTCGGTGACCGAGCCCGGGCTCATGAAGCACTCGAAGATCTTGCGCACCTCGCCCAGCCGATAGCCGAGTTCTTCCTCGACCTCGGCGCGGATGCGCTCCTCGGGCGCCGCGTCGTCCAGCAGGCCGGCGGCGGCCTCGATCAGCAGGTCGTCGTGTCCGTTGACGAAGGCCGGATAGCGGAACTGGCGCGTGAGCAGCACGGTGCGCCGCTGGAGGTCGTAGGGCAGCAGGGTGGCGCCGTTGCCGCGGTCGTAGGTCTCGCGGTGCATGCGCTGCCACTGGCCGTCGTTGCGGCGCCAGTCGAAGGCGGTGGTGCGCAGCGTGTACCAGTTGTCGGAAAGCAGGGTGACTTCGTGCACCCGGACGCGGTCTTGGATGGTCATGGCGGCCAGTATGCGTGCGAATTCGTGCAATAACAAGAAAAATCGTGCAAAAGGCGGCGCGAGCCGATACCATCGCCGCATGCTCACCAGCCAGCGCAAGCAACACATCCTCTCGGTCCTGCGGCGCGACGGCAACGTCGTCGCCAAGTCGCTCAGCGAAGAACTCGGCCTGTCGGAAGACACCATCCGCCGCGACCTGCGCGAGCTGGCGGCCGAGGGCCTGCTGCAGCGCGTGCACGGCGGCGCGCTGCCGCTGGCGGCGGCCGAGGCCGACTTCGCCGGCCGCCAGCAGCTTGCGCCCGACGAGAAGATCGCCATCGGCCGCGCCGCCGCGCGCCTGGTGAAGCCGGGGCAGGTGGTGTTCATCGACGGCGGCACCACCGCCGTGCAGCTTGCGCGCCACCTGCCGGCGAACCTGCAGGCCACGGTGGTCACGCACAGCCCGTCGGTGGCGGTGGAACTGGCCTCGCATGCGGGCATCGAGGTGGTACTGATCGGCGGGCGGCTCTTCCGGCATTCGATGGTGGCGGTGGGCTCGGCGGCGATGGCGGCCATCTCGCGCATCCATGCCGACACCTTCTTCATGGGCGTCACCGGCGTTCACGCCGAGGCCGGGCTGACCACCGGCGACCTGGAAGAGGCCGAGATCAAGCGTGCGCTGATGGCCTCGGCGGCCGAGACGGTGGTGATGGCCTCGTCGGAGAAGATCGGCGCGGCGTCGGCCTGGGTGGTCAATCCGGTGGCGTCGGCCGGCACGCTGCTGGTTTCGCCGCAGGCGCCGGCCGCGGCGCTGGTGCCGCTGCGCCGGGCGGGGCTGGCGATCCTGCGCAGCGACGATGCCGATGGCGGCAAACCTGCCGATACCGCAGGCGGGGCTTCGGAATTGCCCGGCGCTCGATAATCGCAGGGATGTCTCCCGTCTCGCCCAAGCTGCTCGCCTTCGATACCAGCACCGAACACCTCTCCGTGGCCGTGCTGCATGGCGACAGGCTGCTGGCGCACGACGGCGCCGGCGGTGCGCAGGCCTCCAGCACCCTTCTTCCCGTGATCCGGCAGCTGCTGGGCGAAGCCGGCCTTGCGCTGGCCGAGCTCGACGCCATCGCCTTCGGCCGCGGTCCGGGCTCCTTCACCGGACTGCGCACCGCCTGCTCGGTGGCGCAGGGCCTGGCCTATGGCGCCAAGGTGCCGCTGCTGCCGGTCGACACCCTGCTCGCGGTGGCCGAGGAGGCGCGCCACGCCTTTGGTGCTCAGCAGGTGGTGGCGGCGCTGGACGCGCGCATGGAGCAGGTCTATGCCGCGCGCTACGACTTCGCGGCGCACGGCCCGTTCGGCCAGCCCGAAGGCGGCGAGGAGCCGCTGCTGCTGGCCCCCGAGGAACTCGAAGTGCCCGCCGGCTGGGCGCTCGCCGGCAATGCCTTCGCCGCCTACGGCGAACGCTTGGCCCCTGCCGCGGCCTGCCACGAGGCGCTGCCGATGGCCGCCGCCATGCTGCGGCTGGCGCCCGCGCTGCTCGCCGCCGGGCGCACCGTGCCGGCCGCGCAGGCCTGGCCGCTCTACGTTCGCGATAAAGTGGCGCAAACCACCGAAGAGCGCGCCGCCATCAAGGCTGCCGCCGCAGCACGCTAGTCACCCACGCATGAGCGCCGTCCTCCAGCCCGTCGAAGCCCGCCTCGAACCGCTCACCGTCGAGCGGATCGACGCCGTCTGCGCGGTCGAGCAGACGGCCTACAGCCATCCCTGGACGCGCGCCAACTTCACCGATTCCATGGCCGTGGGCTACCACTGCCAGTGCCTGCTGGCCCCCGGCGTGGCGCCGGGCGTGAACTCGCCGGTCACGCAGCTGGGCGAGACGCTGATCGGCTACTTCGTCGCCATGAAGGGCGTCGACGAGGTGCACCTGCTGAACATCACCGTGGCGCCGGCCTTCCAGCGCCAGGGCTGGGCGCCGCTCATGCTCGAGGCGCTGGGCGGCTGGTCGCGCGCCGAGGGCGCGCAGTGGCTCTGGCTCGAAGTGCGCCAGAGCAACCAGCGCGCGCTCGACATCTACCTGCGCCAGGGCTTCCGCAGCGTCGGCGTGCGCAAGGGCTACTACCCGGCGCATGGCGGCAAGCGCGAGGACGCGGTCGTCATGAGCCTGCGGCTGAACGAGAGCCCCACTGCCTGGGGAGGCCTGCGATGAGCGCCGCGGTGCAGACGCTGAGGCTGGACGCCCGCCAGCGCGCCATGCTCGACGAGATGGGCGTGAAGGTCTGGTGGCCCGTGCCCGAGGCGGTCGAAGCGGCTGCCGCGCCCGAGGCTTCGGCGCCCGTCGAGGAAGAAGTGCCCGTCGTCGACGAGCTCCCCGAAGCCGAGATGCCCGTGGCCGCGCCGCCGCCGCCTGCCGCGAGGCCCGTCGCCGCGCCGGTGCAGGCTCCCGCGCCGGCTCCCCGTGCCTCCGCACCGGTCACCCAGGGCGCGGCCGTGCTGGTCGAAGCGCCCTGCCGCCTCTATGCCGATGCCGGCGCCGCCGACTCCGTGCAGGGCGGCTGGCTGGTCGTCGCCGACATGCCGCCCGAGGCCGACGGCCGCCACGGCGATCCCTTCGCGGGCGACGCCGGCCGCCTGCTCGACAACATGCTGCGCGCCCTGAAGCTGCACGACGGCAGCACGCCGGTGCACCTCATGCGCACCCACCGCGGCGTGGCCTCGGGCCAGCCCGGCAGCCCGCGCGCCATGGAGGAGGCCTTCGGCGAGCACGCGGCGGCCGTCGCCCCGCGCGTCGTGCTGGCCATGGGGCCGCTGGCGGCCCAGAGCCTGATGCGCAGCGGCGACCCGCTGGGCAAGCTGCGCGGGCGCACGGTGCCGCTGGACGGCGTGGAGGGCGCCTCGGTCGTCGCCACTTACCACCCCGCGTACCTGCTGCGCAATCCGGCCGACAAGGCCCGTGCCTGGGCCGACCTCTGCCTTGCCGCCGAGCAGCATTCCCCCACCCCGAACTGAGGGGCGCGGACGGCCCGCCTAAAATCGGGCCTCATGACTTTTCTCGACAAGCTGGCCGCCGCACAGCAAAAAAACGGTTCTTTGCTTTGCGTGGGGCTCGATCCGGAGCCTGCCCGGTTCCCGGGTCAGCTCAAGGGTGACGCCACCCGCATCTACGATTTCTGCGCTCGCATCGTCGACGCCACGGCCGACCTGGTCATCTCCTTCAAGCCGCAGATCGCCTACTTCGCCGCCCATCGCGCCGAAGCCCAGCTCGAGAAGCTCATGGAGCACATGCGCCGCAACGCGCCCCATGTGCCCGTGATCCTCGACGCCAAGCGCGGCGACATCGGCTCCACCGCCGAGCAGTACGCCCTCGAAGCCTTCGAGCGCTACGGCGCCGACGCGGTGACGCTGTCGCCCTTCATGGGCTTCGACTCGGTGGCGCCATACCTCAAGCACGAGGGCAAGGGCGCCTTCCTGCTGTGCCGCACCAGCAACCCCGGCGGCTCCGACCTGCAGGGCCAGCGCCTGGCGGACGTCGAAGGCCAGCCCTTCCTGTACGAACACGTCGCCAAGCTGGCGCAGGGGCCGTGGAACCTCAACGGCCAGCTCGGCCTGGTGGTGGGCGCGACCTACCCCGCCGAGATCGAGCGCGTGCGCGAACTCGCGCCCACGGTGCCGTTGCTGATCCCCGGCGTCGGCGCCCAGGGCGGCGATGCCGTCGCCACGGTGCGCGCCGGCTGGCGCCCCGATGCGCCGATCGTCGTGAACTCGTCGCGCGCGATCATCTACGCCTCGTCGGGCGACGATTTCGCCGAAGCGGCCAAGACTGCCGCGCGCACCATGCGCGACACCCTGGAATCAGCCAAATAGGGCTCGCCCCCAGGCTGCGCGCACTTCGTGTCGCGCACGCCTTCCCCCTACCGGGGGCAACACCAGAGGCCCGGCGGAGCCGGTTCCTCGGTGTTCCTGGATTGAGCCTCATGCTCTACGGAGCCGCGTGAAAGCTTCGAACTCCCAGTTCCGCATCCCCAGCAGCAGCGTGTAGCCCTCGCGGTCCTTGGCGGCCAGTTTCTGGTCGGTCTGGTGCTGCTGGGCGAAGTCCTGCGCCACGCGCTGCAGGCGTTCCAGGAAGGCGGGCGCCAGCGAGCGGCTGATCTGGCCGTGCACCAGCAGCAGGCCCTCGGCCGGGCCGTCGAAGCCGCCCTTGTAGTAGTCGAGCACCACGTTCTCGCGGAAGAACTCCATCACCGGCCCGTGCGGGCGCCAGCGGAAGGTCTTGGCGAGCTTCAGGCGATACCGGTTGAGCGGGCGCAGCTCGATGATGCCGATGCGGTCGAGCTGGGCCAGGAAGCCGATGCACTCGGCCTCGCTCACGCGGTAGGCCGCCACGATCTGCTCCAGCGTCCACTGGCTCAGCACGCTGATGGCCACCAGCAGCAGCTTCTTGTCCTTGACCACGGCTTTTTCCTGCTCGTGCGTCAGCTCCTTCAGCAGCGGCTGGGCGTCGGCCACGCGGCGCGCCAGCTCGGCGAAATCGATCTTCAGCGCCCGGCAGATGGCGTCCACGCGCGACAGCGGCATGTCGCTCTTGGCCAGCATGCGCTTGACGCTGGATTCGGCCATGTCGAGCGACCGCGCCAGGTCGGCGTAGGTCATGCGGGCGTTCTTGAGTTCGTTCTTGAGGGCTTGGACGAGATCGACGGTGGTACTCATGGGCCGGAAGCGTACACGGGCGTCGGCAAGTATCAATTGGAGATACCACCGGGTGTGAATTAGTACCTCGTATCGATTCTCGATGCCTCTGGAGGGGTGCGGACCCTAAATTCCGCGCCAGTTCAGACCACCACCGAGGACCGCCATGCTTCTGCCCTCCCTCAGCCGCCGCGAACGCGGATTGCTTTTCACCTTCGCGCTGCTCGCGCTGATCGGCTTCTTCGGCCCCGAGCTGCCGGCCGCCGACGTCGCCATCGCCTCGGTGTTCGCCGACAACCGCGCCTGGCACGGGCTGCCCAACGCGATGGACGTGCTGAGCAACATCCCCTTCGTGGTGATCGGCCTGTGGGGCCTGTACCGGCTCAACCGCATCGACCGCTCGCACCAGGAGGCGCTGTCGCAGTTTCCGCTGGCCCCGCCGGCCAGCGACCCGCCGGACAACACGCTCGACTGCGCGTGGCTCTTCTTCGCCGGCCTGATCGCCACCGCCGCCGGCTCGGCCTTCTACCACCTCATGCCCGACGGCCCCCGGCTTGCTGCCGACCGCGCCGGCATGGCGGTGGCCTTCGCCGGGCTGATCGGCGTGGCGGTCTGCGAACGGGTGAGCCAGCGCGCCGGCTGGCCGGCCGCCTGGTTCGTGCTGACGGCCGGTCTGCTGTCGGCCGAGGTGTTCCAGGAGACGGGCAACGTCATGCCCTGGGCGCTGGTGCAGTTCGGCGGCATGGCGCTGGTGCTGACGCTGGCGCTCGCCACGCCGATGCGCAAGTCGGTGGGGCTGAAGCTGGGCTGGATCATCTTCTTCTACGTGCTGGCCAAGGGCTTCGAGATGGCCGACCACCAGATCTACGAATTCACGCAGCAGACGGTGTCGGGCCACACGCTCAAGCACCTGACGGCCTCGTTCGCCGGACTGCCCGTGGTGTTCGCGCTGCGCAAGCTGGAGATGCGCTGGCAAGCCGCGCTGCGGCACAATCCGGGCGCCGCCGCCGTGGCCGCATGAGGAGCACTCTTCGAATGACAAATCCCGCCGCCGCAGCCCCGGCCACGCCCGTGGCTCACGAGGAGAACGCCCACGCCAACCAGTTCGCGCTCCTCGGGCAGCGGCGCTTCGCGCCCTTCTTCTGGACCCAGTTCGCTGGCGCGGCGAACGACAACCTCTTCAAGTTCGCCTTCACCGTGATGGTGACCTACCAGCTCCAGCTGAGCTGGATGCCGCCTTCGATGGCGGGCCTGGTGATCGGCGCTCTCTTCATCCTGCCCTTCCTGCTGTTCTCGGCCACCTCCGGCCAGCTCACCGACAAGTTCGACAAGACGAAGATGATTCGCTTCGTCAAGGACCTCGAGATCGTGATCATGCTGATCGCCGCCTGGGGCTTCGTCACGGCCAATGCGGTGGTGCTGCTGGCCTGCGTGTTCCTCATGGGGCTGCACTCGACGCTGTTCGGCCCGGTCAAGTTCGCCTACCTGCCGCAGGTGCTCGACGCGCGCGAGCTCACCGGCGGCAACGGCATGGTCGAGATGGGCACCTTCGTCGCCATCCTGCTCGGGCAGGTGGCGGGCGGCCTGCTGGTGGCCCTGCCGAACGTCGGCCACACGAGCGTCGCCGTGGGCTGCGTGCTGCTGGCGCTGGTGGGCCGGGGCGTGGCGCAGGCCATTCCGCGCGCGCCGGCCACCGATCCGGGCCTGGTCATCAACTGGAACCCGGTCAGCGAGACCTGGCGCAACCTCAAGCTCGCGAACGAGAACGTGGTGGTGTTCCGCTCACTGCTGGGCATCTCGTGGATGTGGTTCTTCGGCGCGGTGTTCCTGAGCCAGTTCCCGAGCTTCGCCAAGGAAGTGCTGCACGGCGACGAGCAGGTGGCCTCGCTGCTGCTGGTGGTGTTCTCGGTGGGCATCGGCGTCGGCTCGCTGCTGTGCGAGACGCTCAGCCGCCGGCAGGTGGAGATCGGCCTGGTGCCGCTGGGCGCCATCGGCATGAGCGTGTTCGCGATCGACCTGTACTTCGCCTCGCGCGGCCTGCCCAAGGTGGCCGAGATGGGCATCGGCACCTTCGTCCACCAGCCCGCGCACTGGCGCGTGATGGCCGACCTCGCACTGCTGTCGCTGTTCGCGGGGCTCTACAGCGTGCCCATGTACGCGCTGATCCAGCTGCGCAGCCAGCCCACGCACCGTGCGCGCATCATCGCGGCGAACAACATCCTCAACGCGCTGTTCATGATCGGCAGCTCGGTCATCGCGGGCGCGCTGCTGGGCGCGGGATTCACCATTCCGCAGATCTTCCTGTTCACCGGCATCGCCAACGCGGTGGTGGCGTTCTACATCTTCATGCTGGTGCCCGAGTACCTGCTGCGATTCGTGGCCTGGGTGCTTTCGCGCTTCGTCTACCGCTTCGACATCCGGGGCGAGACGCACATCCCCACCGAGGGCGCGGCCGTGCTGGTGTGCAACCACGTGAGCTTCATCGACGCGGTGCTGCTGATGGCGGCGAGCCCACGGCCGATCCGCTTCATCATGGATCACCGCATCTTCAGGGTGCCGGTGCTGGGCTGGCTGTTCAAGCTGGCCAAGGCCATTCCCATCTCGTCGCAGAAGGAAGACCCGGCCGCCTACGAGGCCGCCTTCGCCAAGGCGCAGGAAGTGCTGCGCGAGGGCGACCTGCTGGCCATCTTCCCCGAGGGCGCGATCACGCGCGACGGTGAACTGCAGCCCTTCAAGGGCGGCGTGATGAAGATCCTCGAGGGCGCGCGCGCCCAGGGCATCGAGCCGCCGGTGGTCCCGATGGCGCTGATCAACCTCTGGGGCTCGTACTTCAGCCGCATCGAGCTGCGCGGCGGCGAGCGCGTGGCCATGGCCAAGCCCTTCCGCCGCGGCTTCTTCAGCCGCGTGGGCCTGAACGTCGGCGCCCCGGTGCCGCCGGCCGAGGTGCAGCCCGAGGGGCTGCGCCAGCGCGTGGGCGCCCTGCTGGCCTCCTGAACCCCTGAAAAGTATCGCTTGCGGATACCGGCGGCGCCGGAAACCGCAACCGGTGCAAGCATTCAAGCCTCGCGGTGCGGAAGCGAACCATCATTCGCTCACCTTCACTACGCCGCGAGGCATCCATGCAACCCTTCTCATCGACCACGACCGTCTTCATCCAGCGCGACACGCGGGCCTGGCATTTCCAGGCCTGGGCTTCGTTCGCGATCGCCGTGTTCCTGTGCGCCACCGGCCTGAGCTGGCTGCCGGGCGAGGCGCTGGACCGTGCGTTCATGGTGATGGGCTACGTCTTCTGCCTGAGCACGGCCTTCATGCTGTCGAAGTTCGTGCGCGACAGCCAGCAGGCCGCCGAGCGGGGCTCCGAAGCGTCGCGTGACGTGCCGATGTGGAAGCTGGTCGTCTGGGGCAGCTTCTTCGTCGCGATGGGCCTGACCGGCTGGGGCCTCGTGCGCATGGAGATCAACGACGCCTACAAGGCCTTCCTGGGCGTGAGCTGGCTGTTCCTCATCAGCTCGGCCTTCACGCTGGCCAAGACGCTGCGCGACCGCCACGAGGCCGACCTGGCCGAAGCCCGCTTGCAGGGCCGCCGGATGGCGCGCGCCGAAGCCGCCGCCGCTGCTGCCGCCGAATGACTCACGCACCCGAAGAACGGAGACTCATCATGATCAGGAAGTCGATTGCCGCCGCCCTCGTCGCCGCCAGCACTGTCTTCGCCGGTGTCGCGGTTCCCCTGCAAGCCCAGGCCCAGAGCGATGCCTCGCTCGCCCTCTCGCTGATGCCGGTGGCGTCGGTGGTGGTCGCGGGCTCCGCCGTCGGTGCCTCGGCCACCACGGCGGTCGCGCTGCCCGCCGCGCTCTCGGTGGGCGGCTCGACCCTCGCCGTGGTCGCGGTCGAGGCCTCGGTGGACGGCACGGTGTACGTGCTCGAACGCGCCTCCGACGGCGCGCGCGCCAGCATCAAGGTCGCCGGCCGCGTGGCCGATGGCGCCTCGAAGGCCGTGGGTACCAGCGTCCTCGTCACCGTGATCGGCTCGGGCGTCGTGCTGTCGGCAGCCGGCGAGGTGCTGGCCTTCGTGCCCAACGCCATCGGCCGCGCGCTGCTGCACAACGAGAGGTTGTCGTGAATCCCGCGCTGGTCCCGCTGCTCGCGCTGGCGGCTGCGGTGGCCTTGTTGCCGATGCAGGCCCAGGCCGGCCGCTCCTGCGAGCAGATCCGGCCCACGCCGGCCGTGATCGCCAAGGGCATGCAGCTGGCCGAGCGCACCTCGCAGGCGCTCGACGCCAGCGGAGCCCGCGTGGTGATCCTCGCGCGCGCCGGACAGGACCTCGGCAAGTACGGCCTGCGCTACTCGCACCTGGGCTTCGCCTACAGGACCGAGGCCGGCCCGTGGCGCGTGGTGCACAAGCTCAACCAGTGCGGCACGGCGGTGGCCGAGGTCTATCGCCAGGGGCTCGGGGAGTTCTTCCTCGACGACCTTTGGCGCTATGAGGCCGCATGGGTCGTGCCCACGCCGGAGGTGCAGGCTCGGCTGCTGGCCGCACTGAACGAATCGCCCGCACGCATCGTGCGGCTGCACACGCAGCCCTACAGCATCGTGAGCTACGCGTGGGGCCGCAAGTACCAGCAGTCGAACCAGTGGGCCATGGAAACCATGGCCGCCGCGATGGAACCCGCCACCATCGCCGACCGCGCGCAGGCGCAGGCGTGGATGCAGTTCAAGGGCTACGAGCCCAGCACGCTGAAGCTCGGGCCGCTCACGCGGCTGGGCGGCCGCGTGGGTTCGGCCAATGTGGCCTTCGACGATCATCCCAACGACAAGCGTTTTTCGGATCGCATCGAGACGGTCACGGTCGATTCGGTGTTCGCCTGGATGCCCCGCGCAGGCCTGGGCGCGGCGCCGGTGACGCTGAAGCTCCAGTGAGAAGGAACAAGGAGAAAACAACATGAGCAAGTCCCTGAGACTTTCCGAGAAATGGTTCCGCCGCGGCCTCTGGCTGGTGGCGCTGGTGTTCGCGAGCTTTCTCATCGGGCTCGGCAGCACCGTGGTGAGCGACCTGCCGCAGGTCGAGCGGGTGCGCCAGCTCGACGACTTCATCGACAAGCAACGGGCCGAGCCGCTGCGCGCCACCATCAAGGCATCGGAGGCCGCCGAGCTGCAGGCCGCGCGCGAGCTCGACCAGATCCAGCTGCAGCTCAACGCCGCCCAGCAGGCCAGCCGCAATGCGCGCGAGACCTTCGCCAACTGGCTTTCCACGCGGCGCGCCACCGCGCTGCCCGACCAGGACGCCGAGCTCATCGCGCGCACCAAGGCGCTCGACGCCTTCAAGCAGAAGGAGGAAGAGCTGCAGCGCAAGGTCAACGCGCAGCAGCAGATCACGCTGGATGCGCGCCAGGGCGAGCAGCGCGCACGCATCGCGCTTTCGGAGCTGGAGCGCGATGCGCAGATCAAGCTGGAGGCCGAGTACCGCCGCGTGGAGCTGCGCGTGTTCGCCTACCGGCTGGCGCTCACGCTGCCGCTGCTGGTGGTGGCGGGCTGGCTCTTCGTGAAGAAGCGCAAGAGCACCTACTGGCCCTTCGTGTGGGGCTTCATCTTCTTCGCGCTGTTCGCCTTCTTCGTCGAGCTGGTGCCCTACCTGCCGAGCTACGGCGGCTACGTGCGCTACGTGGTGGGCATCGTGCTCACGGTGCTGGTGGGGCGCTACGCCATCGTCGCGCTCAACCGCTACCTCGCGCGGCAGAAGCTGGCCGAGCAGCAGCCCGACCAGGTGCGCCGCGAGGAACTGAGCTACGACACCGCGCTCGCGCGACTGGCCAAGAGCGTGTGCCCGGGCTGCGAGCGGCCGGTGGACCCGAAGAACAACGAGATCGACTTCTGCCCGCACTGCGGCATCGGCCTGTTCGACCATTGCGGCAATTGCGATACGCGCAAGAGCGCGTTCTCCAAGTTCTGCCACGCGTGCGGCACCTCGGCCGCGAATCGCGTGCTGCCGCCTCTCGGGACGGCGAAGGCGTAGTCTGCGAATTCGGTCACGGCGCGCGGAAGCTTCGACACGTCATGTAGCGGACATGCCGCGGGGCCGTGCTACAAACCCCGGCTGCGACACAAGTGTTGCCGCAGACTTCCAGCCAACCCTTCGACGGAGCACAAGCATGAGCATTTTTGGCAGCATCCTTTCCAAGATCTTCCCGGGCGCCAAAGCCGCTGAGGCCCCGGCACCAGCCCCCGCGGCTCCAGCCGATGCACCGGCGCCCGCCGTGGCCGCGCCGCCGCCGGCCATTCCGCTGGGCGACGTGGCCGCCGTGCTCGACGCGATGCCGGGCTCGAAGAACCTGAACTGGCGCACCTCCATCGTCGACCTGATGAAGCTGCTGGGCCTGGACAGCAGCCTCGAAGCCCGCAAGCAGCTGGCCGCCGAGCTGAGCTACGGTGAAGACACCAGCGACAGCGCCAAGATGAACATCTGGCTGCACCGCCAGGTCATGACCAAGCTGGCCGCCAACGGCGGTACGGTTCCGGCTGAGTTGCGGGACTGAGCACACCCCCGGGCTGCACGCACTTCGTGTCGCTGCGCCAACCCCCTTGCAGGGGGCAGCACCTTCGGCCCGGCGAAGCCGGTTCCGCGGTGTTCCAGAACAGAAAGCCTCGCGCAATGCGCGAGGCTTTTTTTCAGGTCCAGCCCGCGTCCACCACGTAATCCTGCGCGGTGCACATGCGCGAATCGTCGGCCGCGAGGAAGAGCGCCATCGCCGCGATGTCCTCCGCCATCACGCGCCCCGGCAGGCACTGCGCCGCATCGATCTCCGCGGCCGACTCGGGCTTGACCCACAGCCTGATCTGCCGCTCGGTCATCACCCAGCCCGGCACGATCGAGTTCACGCGGATGTTCTGCTTGCCCAGGTCGCGCGCCAGCGAGCGCGTGAGGCCGCGCGCCGCGGCCTTGCAGGCCTGGTACACCGGGTAGCCCCTGCCCTTCATCATCCAGCTGATCGAGCCGAAATTGATGATCGAGCCGCCGCCCAGCGCGCGCATGTCGTCGGCCACCGCCTGCGCTGCGAAGAACTGGTGCTTGAAGTTGACGGCCACGAGGCGGTCGAAGTCCTCGTCGGTCACGTCGGCCATCTCGTGGCGGCGGTCGTTGGCGGCGTTGTTCAGCAGCACCGACACCGGCCCGAAGCGCTGGCGCACCGCGTCGATGGTGGCCGCGAGGGCGGCCGTGTCGGTCACGTCGCAGGGCAGGAAGAGCACCGGGTGTTCGCCCTGCAACTGCGCCGCGAGCGCATTGCCGGCAGCGCTGTCGAGATCGCAGAAGCCCACCTTCGCGCCCTGCGCATGGAAGGCCCGCACCAGCCCTTCACCGATGCCGCTGGCGCCGCCGGAGATGAACACGGTGCGTCCGGCCAGCGAGGGATAGCGGGCGGTGTAGGGCGAAAGTTGTGATGCGTCGGTCATGGGGATGCAGCAACGGCGTTGGAGACGGACGGCAAGCGTAGCGGATAGCGGCCGGCCGGTGTATCCGGTGTATGGCTTCCGGCGAATGGGCGGCGCGCACGTGCGTGGCTACGCTTGCTTCCATGAAGACGAAGACCCTCCCCCGCCGCCGCACCCTCGTTGCGCTCGCGATGCTCGTTCCCGCCGCGCTGGCGGTGCGCTCGGTTCGGGCGCAGGGGGCAGCGCCGGGTGTCCAGCTCTTCAAGGTGGTCTCGCCGCGCGACGAGGTGATCGTCGGCGCCGACGCCGCGCTGCTCGGCGCAGGCTCGGGCCCCGCCGTGGAACGGCTGGCGACCCAGCTCGCCGCCAAAGGCCAGCTCACGCTGTGGCAGTACGCATCGAGCAAGGACGCAGGCGGCGCACTGGTGCAGGCGCCGCTCAGGCAGATCGTGGTGTTCAAGAACGATGCGCTGCGCGTCGAGCCCTACGCCACGCCGCTGCCGATCCTTCCGCTGAAGTGAGGCGAAGCCTCAGACGCCTCGTGCGCGCTCCGACTTGAAGCGCGCGCGGAACTCGGTGAACGTGCCCGCGTCGAGCGCCTCGCGGATCTCGCGCATCAGGTTCAGGTAGTAGTGCAGGTTGTGGATGGTGGTGAGCATCGGCCCCAGCATCTCGCCGCAGCGGTCGAGGTGGTGCAGGTAGGCGCGGCTGAAGCCTTCGCGGCCGCCGTCGTTCCAGCTCACGCCCGAGGTGCCCGCGCAGGCATGGCAGGTGCAGCTCGGGTCGATGGGCTGCGGGTCGCTCTTGTGGCGCGCGTTGCGCATCTTCAGGTCGCCGAAGCGGGTGAAGAGCGTGCCGTTGCGCGCGTTGCGCGTGGGCATCACGCAGTCGAACATGTCCACGCCGTCGGCCACGCCCTGCACCAGGTCTTCGGGCGTGCCCACGCCCATCAGGTAGCGCGGCTTGTTCGCGGGCAGCCGGTGCGGCGTGTGGCCCATGATGTGCAGCATCTCTTCCTTGGGCTCGCCCACGCTCACGCCGCCGATGGCGTAGCCGGGGAAGTCCATGTCGACCAGCGCCGCGAGCGACTCCTCGCGCAGGTTCTCGTACATGCCGCCCTGCACGATGCCGAAGAGCGCGTTCGGGTTCTGCAGGCGCGAGAACTCGGCCTGGCAGCGCTTGGCCCAGCGCAGGCTCAGTTCCATCGAGATGCGCGCCTCGGCCTCGGTCGTGATGTGGCCCTTGGTGTCGTAGGGCGTGCACTCGTCGAACTGCATCACGATGTCGCTGTTGAGGATGGTCTGGATCTGCATCGAGACCTCCGGCGTGAGGAAGAGCTTGTCGCCGTTGACCGGCGAGGCGAACTTCACGCCCTCCTCGCTGATCTTGCGCATCGCGCCCAGCGACCACACCTGGAAGCCGCCCGAGTCGGTGAGGATGGGCTTGTCCCACTTCTCGAACTGGTGCAGCCCGCCGAAGCTGGCCATCACGTCGAGGCCCGGGCGCATCCACAGGTGGAAGGTGTTGCCCAGGATGATCTGCGCGCCCATCTCTTCCAGGCTGCGCGGCATCACGCCCTTGACCGTGCCGTAGGTGCCCACGGGCATGAAGATCGGCGTCTGCACCTTGCCGTGGTTGAGCGTGAGCGTGGCGCGTCGCGCGTGGCTGTCGGGGTCGGTCTTGAGGAGTTCGAAGTTCAGCATGTCGTTCAGTCCTGGTTGCGTGCCAGCAGCATGGAATCGCCATAGCTGAAGAAGCGATAGCGTTCGGCGATGGCATGGGCGTACAGCCCCATCACCCGCTCGTAGCCAGCGAAGGCCGAGACCAGCATCATCAGCGTGCTCTTGGGCAGGTGGAAGTTGGTCACCAGCAGGTCGACGTGCTCGAAGACGAAGCCCGGCGTGATGAAGATGCGCGTGTCGCCCGCGGCCTCGCCGCTCCTGGCCCACGATTCGAGCGTGCGCACGGTGGTCGTGCCCACGGCCACGATGCGCCCGCCGCGCGCCTTGCAATCGGCAATCGCGCGCTGCGTCGACTCGGGCACCTCGTAGCGCTCGGCGTGCATCGTGTGCTCTGAAATGTTCTCGGTCTTCACCGGCTGGAAGGTGCCGGCGCCCACGTGCAGCGTGACGTTGGTGCGCTGCACGCCGTTCGCCTCCAGCTCGGCCAGCAGGCCTTCGTCGAAGTGCAGGGCGGCGGTGGGCGCGGCCACCGCGCCGGGCACGCGCGCGAACACGGTCTGGTAGCGGCTCTCGTCCTCGGCCGAGTCGGTGTGGGTGATGTAGGGCGGCAGCGGCACGTGGCCGCAGCGTTCCATCAGCATGTAGGGGTTCTCGCCGGTGCCGCTCTCGAAGGCGAAGCGGAAGAGGGCGCCGTTCTCGTCCGGCCAGCGGCCCAGCAGCGTGGCGCGGAAGCCGCCGACCATCTCCAGCGTGGTGCCCACGGGCGGCTTCTTGCTCACCTTCATGTGCGCCACCACTTCCTGGCCCTGCAGCACGCGCTCGACCAGCAGCTCGAGCTTGCCGCCGGTCGGCTTCTCGCCGAAGAGGCGGGCCTTCACCACGCGGGTGTCGTTGAAGACCAGCAGGTCGCCCGGCCGCAGCAGCGAGGGCAGGTTCCTGAAGATGCGGTCGACCGGTGCGGGCCCCGTGCCGTCGAGCAGGCGGGAGGAGGTTCGTTCGGGGGCCGGGTGTTGCGCCACCAGCTCGGGCGGCAGGGCGAAATCGAAATCGGAGAGCGTGAAAGCGCGCATGTGCTTGAGGGCCGGACGGGCCCGTTCCAAGAAAGACGGGAAGCGGTGGGACGCGGGGAGGGCCCGATTGTCCCATGCCGCGAAAGCCGGCCATTTCCGCGGGCTTCGCGGGGTTGTCCGAGGCAGAATCGGCGGATGGTCGATTCACTAGCCGCGCGTGTTTCTTCAGCTTCGTCGCCCGGTCCCTCCGAGGGGGAGCTCTTCAAGAAGATCCTCGGCGCCGCCTGGCTGGGCCTGCACCCCGACATCCGCCGCCGCTTCGACAAGAACCCGTCGCCGGGCAAGGCGCTGCACTACCTGGGCTCGCTGAGCGAACTGCGCTGCTCGCGCTTCGGCAAGCTGCTGGGACACATCACGCAGCCGATGATCCAGGGCGCGCTGATTCCCTACAGCGACGCCGACTTCCCCGTGGAGATCCAGGTCTACGCCAGGCCGCAGGACCCGGCCATCTACAAGCAGCGCATCTACCGCCTGCACGGCCGCAGGCCGATCCAGTTCACCAGCTTCATGCGCGAGAGCGAGCGCGGCGAGGTGCTGGAGTACGTGGGCATGGGGCTGGGCATGAAACTGGTGCTGAGCGTGGAGAACGGCAGCCTGCATTTCCAGAGCGACGGCTACTTCTGGGAGGTTTTCGGCTGGCGCATCCCGCTGCCGGGGGTGCTCACGCCCGGCAAGACCTTTCTCTGGCACCACAACGAGACGCCGGAGCGCTTCAACATCCGCATCGAGATCCGCCACTGCCTGATGGGCACGACCTTCACCCAGGTCGGCGTGTTCGAGGAGGTCGCCGAGCCGAAGGCGGTGCCCGCATGATCGACACGCACCTGCTCGCGCTGCAGCTCATGGCCGCGCAAGGCGCGCTCGGCGCCTTCGACACGCTCTACCACCACGAGGGCACCGAGGCGCTGCCGCGGCGCGGCACGGCCGGGCGCGAGCTGGCGATCCACGCGACGCGTTCGTCGATCTACTGCGCGCTCTTCATCGGCCTGTCGTCCTGGGCCTGGCACGGCGCCTGGGCGTGGGTGCTGCTCGCGGTGTTCGGCGTCGAGATCGTGCTCACGCTGTGGGACTTCGTCGTCGAGGACCGCAGCCGCCTGCTGCCGCCGACCGAGCGCGTGACGCACACGGTGCTGGCCATCAACGCGGGTGCCTTCATCGCGCTGCTGGCGATGAGCGCGACGGACTGGGCCGCCCGGCCCACCGCGATGGTGTGGCAGCCGCAGGGCTGGCTCGGCGCCTTCCTCGCGCTGTGCGGCGTGGGCGTGGGCCTCTCGGGCCTGCGCGATGCCTTCGCGGCGCGCGCTCTCTTCAGGCGCGGCGAGCAGGAGCAGGCGCGCGATGCACAGGCGCCGGTGCGCTTCGGATCGAAACCGCAGCGCGTGCTGGTGACGGGCGGCACGGGCTTCATCGGCCAGCTGCTCGTGCGCCAACTGGCGGCCGACGGTCATGCCGTGACGGTGTGGACGCGCGATGCGCGGTCGGCCGCGTGGAACTTCGGCGGCGCGGTGCGCTGCGTGCAGTCGCTCGACGAAGTGCCGGCGGCCGACGACATCGACGTGGTCGTCAACCTCGCGGGTGCGCGCATCCTGGGCATGCGCTGGAGCGAGCGGCGCCGGGCGCAGCTGCTGCAAAGCCGCGAAGGGCTGACGCAGCAGCTGGTCGCGTGGATCGCGGCGCGGCCGCGCAAACCCTGGCTGCTGCTGTCCGGCTCCGCCATCGGCTACTACGGCGTGCAGCCGCAGGGCGACGCGCGCGAACTCGCGGAAGACGCGCCGCCGCAGCCGATCTTCATGTCGCAGCTGTGCCAGCGCTGGGAGCAGGCGGCGCAGGCGGCGGTGGCGCACGGCGTGCACGTGGCCTGCATGCGCTTCGGCTTCGTGCTGGGCCACCAGGGCTCGCTGCCGCAGCTGCTGCTGCCGATCTCGCTCGGCTTCGGCGGGCGGCTCGGCAGCGGGCGGCAGTGGCTGTCGTGGGTGCACGTGCACGACCTGATCCGCGCGATGGCGCACGTGTGGACCCTGACCGAAGACGCTGCGGCACCCCCGGCCGCGCAGGCGTTCAACTTCACCGCACCCGGCGCCCTGAGCCAGGAGGAGTTCACCCGCGTCGCCGCGAGCGTGCTGCACCGGCCCTGCTGGATGCCGACGCCGGCCGCGCCCGTCAAGCTGCTGCTCGGCGAGCAGGCCGACCTGCTGCTCGAAGGCCAGCGCGTGGTGCCGGCGCGGCTGCTGCAGTCGGGTTTCCGCTTCATGTTCCCCGACGCCCGCAGCGCCTTGACGGACCTTTGCCGGCCACGCTAGAAGACTCGCCCGTGCCCGCCAAGAAAGCCCCGATTCCCCCCGCCGAAGCCACGGCCGCCGCGCCGGCGAAGCCGTCGCCGCCGGGCTCCGGCCTGAGCCAGGTCCAGCGTGCGCTGCGCAAGCTCGGCCTCGTGCGCGACATCGACTTCGCGCTCTACCTGCCGATGCGCTACGAGGACGAGACGCGCATCGTGCGCATCGCCGACACGCGCGACGGCGACATGGCGCAGGTCGAGGGCGTGGTCACCGAATGCGAGGTGGTGTACCGCCCGCGCCGGCAGCTGATCGCGACCATCGACGATGGCAGCGACACCTGCCAGCTGCGCTTCTTCAACTTCTACCCCTCGCAGCAGAAGCAGCTCGCGGTGGGCGCACGGGTGCGCGTGCGTGGCGAGATGCGCGGCGGCTTCGTGGGGCGGCAGATCATGCATCCGACGGTGAAGGCGGCCGGCACCGCGCTGCCGAATGCGCTCACGCCGGTGTACTCGACGGTGGCCGGCCTCCCGCAGCCGGTGCTGCGGCGCGAGGTGCGCTCGGGCCTGGCGCGCGCGGTGCTCGACGAGACCGTTCCCGTGCAGATCGGTTTCCGCGGCGCGTGGAACCTGCGCGATTCGCTGACTTTCCTGCACTACCCGACGCCCGACGTGGCGATCGCCACGCTCGAAGACCACAGCCATCCCGCCTGGCAGCGCATCAAGGCCGAGGAACTGCTCGCGCAGCAGCTCTCGCAGCTGCAGGCGCGGATGGAGCGCGCGGCGCAGCGCGCTCCGGTGCTGCCGCCCGTTGCGCCCGAACCCGACGCGGCCTCGCTGCATTCGCAGCTGCTCGCCGTGCTGCCCTTCGGCCTCACGGGTGCGCAGCAGCGCGTCGGCGAGGAGATCACGCGCGACCTGGGCCGCGAGATCCCGATGCACCGCCTGCTGCAGGGCGACGTGGGCTCGGGCAAGACCGTGGTGGCCGCGCTCGCGGCGGCGCGCTGCATCGACGCGGGCTTCCAGTGTGCGCTGATGGCACCCACCGAGATCCTCGCCGCCCAGCATTTCGGCAAGCTCGTCGGCTGGCTCGATCCGCTGCTGGCCGCGCGCGGCCAGCGCGTGGCGTGGCTCACGGGCAGCCAGAAGAAGAAGGAGCGCGACGAGATGTCGGCGGCCGTTGAAAGCGGCCAGGCCGCGCTGGTCATCGGCACGCACGCGGTCATCTCCGAGAAGGTGCGCTTCAAGAGCCTCGCGCTGGCGATCATCGACGAGCAGCACCGCTTCGGCGTGGCGCAGCGGCTGGCGCTGCGCGGCAAGGCGGAAGGGCACCTCGAGCCCCACCTGCTCATGATGAGCGCCACGCCCATCCCGCGCACGCTGGCGATGAGCTACTACGCCGACCTCGACGTCTCCACGCTCGACGAGCTGCCGCCGGGCCGCACGCCCATCGTCACCAGGCTGGTGGCCGACCACCGGCGCGACGAGGTCATCGACCGCATCCATGCGCAGATCGCGCAGGGCCGGCAGGTGTACTGGGTCTGCCCGCTGATCGAGGAGAGCGAGGCCGTCGACCTGCGCAACGCCACGGAGACGCGCGACGAGCTGGCCGAGACGCTGGGCGAGCCCATCCAGGTCGGCCTGCTGCATTCGCGCATGCCCACGGCCGAGAAGCAGGCGGTGATGGCGGCCTTCACCGCCAACGAGATCCAGGTGCTGGTGAGCACCACGGTGATCGAAGTGGGCGTGGACGTGCCCAACGCCTCGCTGATGGTGATCGAGCATGCCGAACGCTTCGGCCTCTCGCAGCTGCACCAGCTGCGCGGCCGCGTGGGGCGCGGCGCGGCGGCCTCGGCGTGCGTGCTGCTCTATGCGCCGGGCGACAGCGGCCGCGTCGGCGAGGCGGCGCGCGCACGGCTCAAGGCGATGGCCGAAACCAGCGACGGCTTCGAGATCGCGCGGCGCGACCTCGAGATCCGCGGTCCCGGCGAATTCCTCGGCGCGCGCCAGTCGGGCGCGCCGCTGCTGCGCTTCGCCGACCTCACGACCGATACGCTGCTGCTCGACTGGGCCCGCGAACTCGCCCCGGTCATGCTGCGCAAGCACCCCGACCTCGCGCAGCGGCACATCGACCGCTGGCTGGGCACCAAGGCCGAGTACCTGAAGGCCTGAACCCGCTACGCCTGCGGGCGTAGCGGGCGCCACGCCCTAGCTGTCGATGCCGCCCTCGGGCATGCTGCGCGCATAGACCGCCAGCACGATGCGCTCGGAGTGCACCAGGTAGTCGTTGAGCGCGGCCGAGCCCTCGGCGAACTTGCCGGCCTCGATGAGCTCGAGCAGCTTCATGTTCATGTCGACGTAGGGCGCGTGCAGGAACTCCGGGTCCTTCAGCAGGCCGAAGGCCAGCCGCAGCTCGACCAGGATGTGCGCGAACAGGTTGTTCAGCCGCTCGCTGTCGGCCAGCTCCACGATGGCCATGTGGAATTCCATGTTGGCCGTGCCCACGCCCAGCCAGTCGCCGGCCTCGCGGCACTTCAGCGCCATCTCGACCGCCTCGCGCATGTGCTTCTTGGCCGGGTGGCGCGGGTAGGCCTGCGCCAGCGCCTGGCATTCGATGAGCCGGCGCACGCGGTAGATGTCGATGATCGACGCGATGCTCGGCACCGCCACGAACACGCCGCGGTTGGGTGCGTGCTTGAGCAGCCCTTCCTTGGTCAGCGTGCGGAACACCTCGCGCAGGGTGTTGCGCGAGATCTCGAAGCTGTCGGCCAGCGCGGCCTCCGACAGCCGCTGCCCCGGGGAGAACTCGCCTTTCACGATCTTCTGGCGGATCAGCTCCGCGACCCGGTCATTGAGCGTCTGTGCGCCCGCAGCGGCTGCGGGCGGGGCGGGAGAGGTCGTGGAGGCCGGAGGAGTCATGCCGAAAGCGCAGGGCAAGGGAGAGCGGGGGTGGAGGGCGGTGAAACCGGCCGTTTGTAGCAGGTTTTCCCGCGCCGGCCGCTCAAGGCCGGGCCCCGTCGCATGCACCAGACGGCGGCGCGCTCAGGGTTTTCATGGAGCCATGCGGGCACCTTTGTTGGGCACACTCACATAAATTGTTCAACAATTTAATGGAAATGAGTGATTCAGTGGAAATGAATTGCTCATTCATTGGCACGCAGTTTGCAAGAAGCGGCCTGCCGGAGCTCCCGGCGCAAGGTGTCTCCGAATCACCCAACGAAAGACCAACATGACTCCTGACATCCCTCACCTCTGGCCGCTGATCGGCGTCGCCGTGATCATTGCGGGCTTCGTCCTGCGCTTCAATCCGATGCTGGTGGTGATCGTCACCGCCATCGCCACCGCGGCGGCGGCCGGCTTCGGCCCGATGGCGATCCTCACGGCCATCGGCAACGGCTTCATCAAGACGCGCAACCTGCCGCTGATCATTCTTCTGCCGCTGGCGGTGATCGGCCTGCTCGAGCGCCACGGCCTGCGCCAGCACGCGCAGAACTGGATCAGCCGCATCAAGTCGGCCACCGCCGGGCGCCTGCTGATCGTCTACCTGGCCGCGCGCGAACTCACCGCCGCCATGGGCCTGACCAGCCTGGGCGGCCATCCGCAGATGGTGCGGCCGCTGCTCGCGCCGATGGCCGAGGGCGCCACCGAGACGCGCTACGGCAAGCTGCCCGATCGCATCCGCCACAAGCTGCGCGCCTATGCGGCGGCCACCGACAACGTGGGCCTGTTCTTCGGCGAGGACATCTTCGTGGCCTTCGGCGCCATCGTGCTGATGACCACCTTCCTGCACGAGGCCGGCATCGACGTGGAGCCGCTGCACGTCGCGATGTGGGGCATCCCGACGGCCATCGCCGCCTTCATCATCCACGCCTGGCGCCTGCGCCGGCTTGACCAGGCGCTGGCGCGCGAACTCGACGGCAAGCCTGAAGTGCCCGCGGTTCCCTCGGTGCCCGCAACCCAGGAAGGCCGCTGATCATGATCCTCTCGATCCAGCACCTCTACATCCTGGTCGGCCTGATCCTCGCGATCACGGCGGTCATGACGCTGGCCGACCGCCAGCATCCCAAGCGCTACACCAGCGCGCTCTTCTGGGGCCTCTATTCGCTGGTCTTCCTGGTGGGCGACAAGCTGCCGCCCGCGCTGGTGGGCGTGGGCGCCATCGCCATGGCCGTCATCGCCGGCATGCGCGGCGTGGGCGCGGGCAAGCACAACGAGCCGACGCCCGCCCAGTACGAGGCCAGCGCCAGGCGCCTGGGCAACAAGCTCTTCATGCCGGCGCTGGCGATCCCGCTGGTCACCGTGATCGGCACGGTGCTCGTGAGCAAGGTCAAGATCGGCGACGCCTTCCTGCTCGATCCCAAGAACACCACGCTGGTGAGCCTGGGCGTGGGCTGCGTGGCGGCGCTGGCGCTGGCCTGCTGGCTGACGCGCGAGACGCCGGTGCAGGGCATGCGCGAGTCGCGCCGCCTGACCGACGCGCTGGGCTGGGCCGTGGTGCTGCCGCAGATGCTGGGCATGCTGGGGCTGGTGTTCTCCGACGCGGGCGTGGGCAAGGCGGTGGCGTACGTCACCACCAGCTACATCAACATGGACATCCGCTTCGTCGCGGTCGCGGTCTACGTGCTGGGCATGGCGCTCTTCACCATCATCATGGGCAACGGCTTCGCGGCTTTCCCGGTCATGACGGGCGGCGTGGGCGTGCCGGTGCTGGTGGGCGTGTACCACGGCGACCCGGCGGTGATGGCGGCCATCGGCATGTTCTCGGGCTACTGCGGGACGCTGATGACGCCGATGGCGGCCAACTTCAACATCGTGCCGGCGGCGCTGCTGGAACTGCCCGACAAGAACGCGGTGATCCGCGTGCAGATACCGACCGCGGCCACGCTGCTGGTGGTCAACATCTTCCTGATGTACTTCCTGATGTTCCGCTGAGGCCCCTGCATGACCACCGATGACAAGGCACCCCGGGTGCTGGTCGCGGGCTTCGAGCCGTTCGAGAACGATCCCGTCAACCCCGCGTGGGAGATCGCCCGCGCGCTCGACGGCTGGCGCTGCGAAGGCACCGTGGTGCAGGCGCTGCAGCTGCCCTGCGTGTTCGGCCGCTCGATCCACGTGCTCGACGCCGCCATGGCAAGCATCGTGGAGAGCGGCAGGCCGCTGCCGCTGGTGCTGTGCATCGGCGCCGCGGGCGGACGCACCGAGATCTCGCTGGAGCGCGCCGCGCTGAACATCGACGACGCGCGCATTCCCGACAACGCCGGCCACCAGCCCATCGACACCGAGGTGGTGCCCGGCGCGCCGGCCGCCTACTTCACGGCGCTGCCGATCAAGGCCATGGTGCGCGACATGCGTGCGGCGGGGCTGCCCGCGGCGGTGTCCAACAGCGCCGGCACCTTCGTGTGCAACCACATCTTCTACGCGCTGATGCACCGCCTCGCGAGCTGGCCGATGCTGGCGCACACGCGCGGCGGCTTCGTCCACGTGCCCTACCTGCCCGAGCAGGCCGCCTCCAAGCCGGGCGTGGCGAGCATGGCGCTGCAGACGCAGGTGGAAGCCTTCCGCGTGGCGATCCGCACCGCGCTGCTCGTGCGCGACGACGTGCGGGAGACGGCGGGCCGCCTCCACTGACCGACCTACTGAAGACCGAACGATGAACATCGACTTGAACAGCGACCTCGGCGAGAGCCTGGGCGCATGGCGCATGGGCGACGACGCCGCCATGCTTTCCCTCGTGAGCAGCGCCAACGTCGCCTGCGGCTTCCATGCCGGCGACCCGGCCGGCATCCTGCGCACGCTGCGCCAGGCGAAGGAGCGCGGCGTCGTCATCGGCGCGCACGTGGCCTACCGCGACCTCGTGGGCTTCGGCCGCCGCAACATGGACGTGGAGAGCGCCGACCTGCGCGCCGACGTGATCTACCAGATCGGCGCGCTCAAGGGCCTGGCCGCCGCGGCCGGCACCACGGTGCGCTACGTGAAGCCTCACGGCGCGCTCTACAACACCATCGCCCACGACGAGCGCCAGGCGCGCGACGTGATCGCCGCCATCCGCGAGATCGACGCCAGCCTCGTGCTGGTGGCGCTGGCGGGCTCTCCGCTGCTGGGCTGGGCGCGCGACGCGGGCCTGCGCGCGGTGGCAGAGGCCTTCGCCGACCGCGCCTACACGCCCAGGGGCACGCTGGTGTCGCGCCGCGAACCCGGTGCGGTGCTGCACGACGCCGAGGAAGTGGCCGCGCGCATGCTGCGGCTGGCTTCCGAAGGCGTGGTCACGGCCATCGACGGCAGCACGGTGCGCATCGAGGCCGAGTCGGTCTGCGTGCACGGCGACAGCCCCGGCGCTGTGGAGATGGCGCGCCGGGTGCGCGCGCTGCTGGAACAGTCGGGCGTGGCGATCCGCTCCTTCGTGGACGCCGCATGACGACGATGCGCTTCCTGCCGGTCAACCTGAATGCGGTGCTGGTCGAGCTCGAAGACCTGCCGCAGACCCTCGCGCTGCTGGCCTCGCTGCGCGCCGAGCCCATCGCGGGCATCGAGGAACTGGTGCCCGCGGCGCGCACGCTGCTCATCACCTTCAGGCCGGCGGCCATCGCAGCCGACGAGCTCGCGCGGCAGGTCGGCGCGCGCAGCCTCGACGCGAGCGAGGCGCGCAGCGAAAGGCGCATCGAGATTCCCGTGCGCTACGACGGCGAGGACCTGGCCGAGGTGGCCGGCCTGCTCGGCATCACGCCCGAAGAAGTCGTGCGCCGCCACACCGGCAGCGACTACACCGTCGCCTTCACCGGCTTCGCGCCGGGCTTCGCGTACCTCTCGGGCGGCGATCCGAGCCTGAACGTGCCGCGCCGCAAGGTGCCGCGCACGCGCATTCCCGCCGGCGCCGTCGGGCTCGCGGGCAGCTTCAGCGGCGTCTATCCGCAGGCCAGCCCGGGCGGCTGGCAGATCCTCGGCATCACCGACGCGCCGATGTGGGACCTCTCGCGCGAAACGCCCGCGTTGCTGCAGCCGGGCGATGCGGTGCGCTTCGTCGACGTGACCGGCCAGCCTCGCACGGAGGTGGAAGCCGCCGCCGCACCGGCGCAACCGACCGTATCGAAGAGCGGCTGCGCCTTCGAGATCCGCGCTGCGGGCCTGCAGGCGCTGCTTCAGGATGGCGGCCGCCACGGCCAGGCGAAGCAGGGCGTGTCGGCTTCCGGCGCGATGGACCGGCGTTCGCTGCAGGCGGCCAACAGGCTCGTCGGCAATGCCTCCGACACCGTATGCATCGAGGTCGCCTATGGCGGCTTCCAGCTCGCCTGCCGTGGCGATGCGGTGGTTGCCGTCACCGGCGCCGAAGGTCCGGTGACGCTGACCCGCGCCGACGGCGCCCAGTGGCCGCTGCCGCGCTACCAGCCCGTCGCGCTGGCCGAAGGCGACGTGCTCGCGCTCGGCGAGCCGACGGCCGGCATCCGCAGCTACATCGCGGTGCGCGGCGGCTTCGACATCGCGCCCGTGCTCGGCAGCCTCTCGAGCGACACGCTCGCGCGCGTCGGCCCCGCCGCCATCGCCGTGGGCGACGTGCTGCCCGTGCGCGCGGTGTCCGCCGGTGCGCTGGTCGGCGAGCCGGAAGCTCCGCCCACGGACCTGCCCACCGTGCGGGAGGAAGTGGTGCTCGACATCGTGCTCGGCCCGCGCACCGACTGGTTCACGCCCGACGCGGTCGAGCTGCTGTGCGGCCAGGCATGGACCGTCACGCCGCAGTCGAACCGCGTCGGCATCCGCCTGGCCGGCGAAGAGGCGCTGGCGCGCGCCAACCACGCCGAACTGCCCAGCGAGGGCACCGCGCGCGGCTCGATCCAGGTGCCTGCGAGCGGCCAGCCCGTGCTGTTCCTGGCCGACCATCCGCTGACGGGCGGCTATCCCGTGATCGCCTCCGTCGCCACCCATCACCTCGACCGCGCCGGGCAGATCCCCGTGAACGCGCGCGTCCGATTCAGGCCCATGGCCCAGTGAAAGCCTCCCCATGAAGAAAGTACTGATCGCCAACCGGGGCGAAATCGCCGTGCGCATCGCGCGCGCCTGTGCCGACCACGGCGTGAAATCCGTCGCCGTGTATGCCGACGCCGACCTGAATGCGCTGCATGCGCGCATGGCCGACGAGGCCTACGGACTCGACGGCAACAAGCCCGCCGACACCTACCTCAACATCGCCAAGCTGCTCGACGTGGCCGCGCGCAGCGGCGCCGACGCGGTGCATCCGGGCTACGGCTTCCTGTCGGAAAGCGCGGCCTTCGCGCAGGCCGTCATCGATGCCGGCCTCACCTGGATCGGCCCGCCGCCGGCCGCCATCGCGATGCTGGGCGACAAGGTGCAGGCACGCAAGCTCGCGATGAAGGTCGGTGCGCCGCTGGTCGCGGGCACGGCCGATCCGGTGAAGGACGCGGGCGAGGTGCTCGCCTTCGCCGAGAAGCACGGGCTGCCGGTCGCGATCAAGGCGGCCTTTGGCGGCGGCGGGCGCGGCATCAAGGTGGCGTGGCGGCTCGACGAGGTCGAGGGGCTCTACGAATCGGCGGTGCGCGAAGCGGTGACCGCCTTCGGTCGCGGCGAGTGCTATGTCGAGCAGTTCCTCGACCGCCCCCGCCACGTCGAGGCGCAGGTGCTGGCCGACACGCACGGCAACGTGCTGGTGCTCGGCACGCGCGACTGCTCGCTGCAGCGGCGCAACCAGAAGCTGGTGGAAGAAGCGCCCGCGCCCTTCCTGAGCGACGCGCAGCGCGAGCGCATCCACCAGGCCGCGCGCGACATCTGCGCGGAGGCCGGCTACACCGGCGCGGGCACGGTCGAGTTCATGCTGAGCGCGAGCGGCGCGATCTCCTTTCTCGAAGTGAACACGCGTCTGCAGGTCGAGCATCCGGTGACGGAGGAAACCACCGGCATCGACCTCGTGATCGAGCAGTTGCGCATCGCCGAAGGCCTGCCGCTGCAGATCAGGCAGACGCCTGCGCCGCGCAGCCATGCCTTCGAGTTCCGCATCAACGCCGAGGACGTGGGCCGCGGCTTCCTGCCTTCGCCAGGGCCGGTGAAGGTGTTCGACGCGCCCTCGGGTCCGGGCGTGCGCGTCGATGCCGGCGTGGAGTCGGGCTCGCAGGTGCCGGGCACCTTCGACTCGCTGATGGCCAAGCTCATCGTCACCGGTGCCACGCGCGAGCAGGCCATCGCGCGAGCGCGCCGTGCACTCAAGGAGTTCCGCATCGAGGGCCTGCCGACGGTGCTGCCCTTCCATCGCGCGGTGATGGCGCATCCGGACTTCGTCTCGGGCGACGCCTTCAAGGTGCACACGCGCTGGATCGAGACCGACTTCGCCAACGGCGAGGCGCCGGCCCTGCGCCCCGATCCGCTGCCCGATGCCGCGCTGCTGCGCACGGCGATCGAGGTCGACGGGCGGCGCATGGCCGTGGGCCTGCCGGCGGTGCTGCTGAGCGGCCTCTCGTCGGCAGCCGGAGGTGCCGTGGCGGCTCCCGCGTCGCAGGCGCCCGCGGCGGATGCAGCCGCGGTGGCCGCGCCCGTCTCGGGCACGGTGCAGGCATGGAAGGTGGCCGACGGCGACGAGGTCGCCGAGGGCGCCGTCATCGCGGTGATGGAGGCGATGAAGATGGAGATGCAGGTGCTTGCGCATCGCGCAGGGCGCATCGCCATCTCGGTGGCCGCAGGCGGCTATGTGGCGGTCGGCGCCGCCATCGCGGCCATCGCCTGAAGGCCGCGGCATGACCAGCGGCAGCATCACGCGGCGCGGCTTCGCATGGCTCGCGTGCGGGGCCGGCGTTCTCCCGCCGGCCGCGTGGTCGGCGCAGGCCGTCGTGTGGCGGCTGGCCACCGGCTATCCGGCGGAGAACTTCCACACCGCCAACCTCCTGGCGATGGCGAAGGAGGTCGAGGCCGCGACCGGCGGGCAGCTTCGCATCGAGGTCCATCCGGGCAACACGCTGTTCGCGCTCAACGCGATCCGTGCCGCCGTGCAGGAGGGCAAGGTCGAGGCCGGCGAAGCCATCATGAGCAGCCTCGCCGCCGACGTGCCGCTGGCGGGCGCCGATTCCGTTCCCTTCATCACGCGCAGCTATGCCGATGCGCAATTGCTGTGGCGCATCCAGCGTCCGCTGATCGAGCAGGACTTCGCGCAGCGCGGCATGCGCGTGCTCTATGCGGTGGCATGGCCGCCGCAGGGCCTCTTCTCGACGCGGCCACTCGGCGGCGTGGGCGATCTGCGCGGCATGCGCATGCGCGCCTACAACGACACCACGGCGCGCATCGCGACGCTGATGGGCGCGGTGCCCGTCGACGTTCCGGCCACCGGGCTCGGCAAGGCGCTGGCCGAAGGCCGAATCGACTGCATGCTGACCTCCGCCGTGACCGGCGTGGAGAACCAGGCGTGGCAGTCGATGCGCCACTTCTATGAGATCAACGCGTGGTTCCCCAAGAACCTTGTGTTCGTCAACGCCAGGGCGTGGGACGGGCTCGACCCGTCGTCGCGCAGTTCGCTGGCCGCCGCGTGCGCGGTCGCCGAGACGCGCGGATGGGCTCGCAGCGCAGAGGCCGCGGCCCGCTCGACGGACGAGCTGCGGCGCAATGGCATGAAGATCGAGCCGGTGCCCTTCCTGCTCGGGCGCGACCTGCAGCGCCTCGGCGAGAACTTTTCGCTGAACTGGGTCAAGCAGGTGGGCACGGCCGCCAACGGCATCTTCATTCCGTATTTCGAGAAGCGCTGAAGACCGCGGGCGGAGGGAAAACCCTACGCCCAGGAGATGAAGTTGCTGCGTTGCAACATTCCATTTCCCGCGCTTGCGCTTGCGGTTACGACGAAAGCCATCGGATTTTTCGGCCGCGAATCGGGTGACCACTTCCCGATGAAATCTTTCTCTCTCACTCACCCACGTGAAATATTTTCAGCGGCCAGGCTGTCGCTGAAATTGTTGAAACAGCTTGTACATTGATTCGGAGTTTGCGAGTGTTTCCCGAGGGAAACACTCGATGCCGATTCAATTCAAGACGTGGAGAAGTTCATGAGCACGGTCGATCCCCTGGGTGCCGCACCGGTCCTCACAACGGGCCAGATGGCGATGTGGCTCGGCGCGAAGTTCGCCTCGCCCGACACCAACTTCAACCTCGCCGAAGCCATCGAGATCGAGGGCTGGATCGATCCCGACGTCTTCATGGCCGCGATGCGGCAGATCACCGAGGAGGCCGAGGCCACGCGCCTGAGCTTCGTCGACACGGCCCAGGGCCCGCGGCAGGTGGTGGCGCCCGCCTTCACGGGCGAGATGCCCTTCCTGGACTTCAGCGGCGAGCCCGATCCTTCCGCTGCCGCACGCGCCTGGATGCAGGCCGACTTCACGCGCAAGGACGACCTCGCGCGCGACCAGCTCTGGATGTCGGCGCTGATCCGCCTCGCGGACGACCGCCACCTCTGGTACCACCGCAGCCATCACATCGTGCTCGACGGCTTCGGCGGCGGGCTCATCGCGCGACGCTTCGCCGACGTCTACAGCGCCCGCATCGCCGGCACGGAAGTGCCCGAGGCATCGCGCCTCGCGTCCATTTCTCAATTGATGGAGGAAGACAGGGCCTATCGCGAATCGGGGCGCTTCCCGCGCGACCGGCAGTACTGGACCGAGCGCTTCGCCGATGCACCCGACCCGCTGAGCCTGGCCTCGCAGCGCTCGGTGAACGTGGGCGGCCTGCTGCGCCAGACCGCGTACCTGCCGGCCGAAAGCGTGCGGGCGCTGGCCGGCATCGCGCAGCAGCTGGGCGCCACGCTGCCGCAGATCCTCATCGCCACCACCGCCGCCTACCTCTACCGCGCCACCGGCGTCGAGGACATGGTGATCGGCATCCCCGTCACCGCGCGCCACAACGACCGCATGCGACGCGTGCCCGCGATGGTGGCCAATGCGCTGCCGCTGCGCCTCGCGATGCGCCCCGACCTGCCGGTGACCGAGCTGATCGCGGAGGTGGGGCGGCAGATGCGGCAGGTGCTGCGGCACCAGTCGTACCGCTACGAGCACCTGCGCAGCGACCTCAACATGCTGGTGAACAACCGGCAGCTCTTCACCACCGTGGTCAACGTCGAGCCCTTCGACTACGACTTCCGCTTCGCCGGCCACGCCGCATGGCCGCGCAACCTGTCCAACGGCACGGCCGAGGACCTGGGCATCTTCCTGTACGAACGCGGCAACGGGCAGGACCTGCAGATCGACTTCGACGCCAACCCCGCGATCCACACCGCGCAGTCGCTGGCCGACCACCAGCGCCGGCTGCTGGCCTTCATGACCGCGGTGATCCGCCAGCCCGCGCAGGCCGTCGGCCACGTCGACCTGCTCGATGCCGCCGAGCGCGAGCGGCTGCTGGTGAGCTGGAACGACACGGCGCAAGCGGTGCCCGATACGAACCTCGTCGCGCTCATCGAGGCACAGCTTGCCGCCAATCCGGACGGCGTTGCGCTGCGCTTCGAGGGCGAGGCGATGAGCAACCGGGAGCTCGAGCGCCGCGCCAATCGCCTTGCACAGTTGCTGCGCGCGCATGGCGCGGGCCCGGAGCGCACCGTGGCGCTGGCCATTCCGCGCTCCTTCGAGCTGATGGTGGCGCTGCTCGCCACGCTGAAGACCGGCGCCGCCTACCTGCCGGTGGACCCCGACTTTCCGCAGGACCGCATCGCCTTCATGCTTGGCGACGCGCGGCCCGCCTGCCTCGTCACCATCGCCGCGCTCGCGGAGTCGCTGCCGGCAGATGTGCCGAAGCTTCTGCTCGATGTAGCGCAAACGTTTGCTGCATTGGCGAATAGCGACGATGCGGCGCCCGCCGTGGCCATCGACCCCGCGCATCCGGCCTACGTGATCTACACCTCGGGCTCCACCGGCAAGCCCAAGGGCGCGGTGGTGTCGCACCGCGCCATCGTCAATCGCCTGCAGTGGATGCAGGACCGCTACCGCCTGAAGGCCGACGACCGCGTGCTGCAGAAGACGCCGTCGAGCTTCGACGTGTCGGTGTGGGAATTCTTCTGGCCGCTGATCGACGGCGCCACGCTGGTGCTCGCGAAGCCCGGCGGCCACAAGGACGCGGCCTACCTCGCGGGCCTGATCGCCGCCGAGGGCATCACCACCGCGCACTTCGTGCCGTCGATGCTGGAAGTGTTCCTGCTCGAGCCGAAGGCGCGCGAGTGCGCCTCGCTGCGGCGCGTGATCTGCAGCGGCGAGGCGCTGTCGCCCGCGCTGGTGGCGCAGTTCCAGCAACAGCTTCCTTGCGAGCTGCACAACCTCTACGGGCCGACCGAGGCCGCGGTCGACGTCACCTCGTGGGAATGCCCGCGCGATGCCGGCGAGGCGCAGTCTCCGAAGGGCAGCGTGCCCATCGGCCGGCCGATCTGGAACACGCAGATGCACGTGCTCGACAGCGGCCTGCAGCCCGTGCCGCCCGGTACCGCCGGCGAGCTCTACATCGCGGGTGTCGGCCTGGCGCGCGGCTATCTCGAGCGCCCGCTGCTGAGCGCCGAGCGCTTCGTGGCCAACCCCCACGGCCAGCCCGGCAGCCGCATGTACCGCACCGGCGACCTCGCGCGCTGGCGCGAGGACGGCAGCCTCGACTTCCTGGGCCGCGCCGACCAGCAGGTGAAGATCCGCGGCCTGCGTATCGAGCCCGGCGAGATCGAATCGGCGCTGCTGCGGCATCCGCAGGTCGCGCAGTCGGCGGTGGTCGCACGCGAGGACGTGCCGGGCGAGAAGCGCCTCGTGGCCTACGTGGTTGCCGCCGAGGGAGCCGATCCGCAGGCGGCCGATCTGCGCACCCACCTTGCGCAGTCGCTGCCCGAGTACATGGTGCCTTCGGCCTTCGTCAACGTGCCGGCGCTTCCGCTGGGCCCCAGCGGCAAGCTCGACCGCCGCGCGCTGCCCGCGCCCGAGCTGCAGGCGGCCACGCCCTACGTGGCGCCGCGCACGCACACCGAGAAGATCCTCGCGCGCCTCTGGGCCGAGACGCTGCACCTGCCGCGCGTGGGCATCGAGGACAACTTCTTCGAGCTCGGCGGGCACTCGCTGATGATCGTGCAGCTGATCTCGATGATCCGGCAGCAGTTCATGATCGACCTGCCGCTGGACACGCTGTTCCAGGTCTCCACCATCGCCGGCCTCGCCGAGCTGCTCGACCAGGCATCGCAGGCGCGCCCGAGCCTCGTGCCGATGCCGCGGCCGGCGCGCATCCCGCTGTCGTTCGCGCAGCGCCGCCTGTGGCTGATGAACCAGCTGGAGAACGCCAACCCCGCCTACAACATGCCGCTGGCGCTGCGCCTGTCGGGCACGCTCGACCGCGCCGCTCTGCAGTCGGCGCTCGACGACCTGGTGCAGCGCCACGAGAGCCTGCGCACCATCTACCCGAGCGAGGACGGGCTGCCCCACCAGCACATCCTCCAGGGCGAGCAGGCCCGCGCGCTGCTGGTCGAGGCCGACAGCAGCGAAGACGAGATCGCCGCGCAGCTGCATGCCGCCGCCCGCGTCGGCTTCGACCTCGGCACCACCGCGCCGCTGCGCCCGCAGCTCTTCAGGCTGGCCGACGACGAGCACGTGCTGCTGCTGCTCACGCACCACATCGTGGGCGACGGCGCCTCGCTGCTGCCGCTGGCGCGCGACCTCAGCGTGGCCTACGCCGCGCGCAGCGAAGGCAATGCGCCTGGCTGGGCGCCGCTGCCGCTGCAGTACGCCGACTACGCGCTGTGGCAGCAGGAGCTGCTGGGCAGCGAGGACGACCCCGAGAGCATGGCCGGCCGCCAGCGCGAGTTCTGGCGCGAGACCCTGCGCGACCTGCCCGACCGGCTGAGCCTGCCGGTCGACCGCCCGCATCCGGCCGTGCCGAGCTACCGTGGCGACGTGGTGCCGCTGCTGATTCCGCCGCAGGTGCACGAGCGCATGCTGCAGCTCGCGCGCGATGGGCAGGCCAGCGTCTTCATGGTGCTGCAGGCCGCGCTCGCGGGACTGCTCAACCGGCTGGGTGCAGGAGACGACATCGTCATCGGAACACCGGTGGCAGGCCGCAGCGACCACGCGCTGGACGAGCTCATCGGCTGCTTCGTCAATGCGCTGGTGCTGCGCACCGACCTCGCGGGCCAGCCGAGCCTGCGCGAGCTGGTCGCGCGGGTGCGCGCCACCAACCTCGCGGCCTATGCGAACCAGGAGTTCCCGTACGACCGCATCGTGGAGCTGCTGCGTCCACAGCGCGGCGGGGCGAACCTGCCGCTGTTCCAGGTGATGCTGGGCTTCCAGAGCGGCAGCAACCGGCTTTCATTCGGACTGCCGGGCCTGTCGATCACGCCGCAGCCGGTGGAGGTGGACACGGCCAAGTTCGACCTGTCCTTCATCCTCGACGAGCAGCGCGGCGCTGACGGGCTGCCCGGCGGCATCGCGGGCGGCATCCAGTACAGCACCGACATCTTCGACCGCGCGACCGTCGAGGCCATCGGCGAGCGGCTGGTGCGCCTGCTGGAGCAGGCCTGCGACGCGCCCGATGCGGCGCTGAACGGCCTGGACATCCTCGGCGAGGAAGAGCGCCGTCGGCTGCTGGCCGACTGGAGCGGCAGGAGCACCGGCACGCGCGACGACATCGCGCCGCTCTCGTTCGCAGCCATGGTCGAGGCGCATGCCGCCGCGCGCCCGCATGCGGCGGCCGTGGTGCTCGACGACGCTTCCGTCGTGAGCTACGCATCGCTCGACCTGCGCGCCAACAGGCTCGCTCATCTGCTGCGCGGGCGGGGCGTCGGCACGGGCGACATCGTCGCCACGGTGCTGCCGCGTTCGCTCGACCTCGTGGTGGCGCACCTGGCGATCGTGAAGGCCGGTGCCGCCTACCTGCCCATCGATCCGAACCACATGGCCGGCCGAAGCGCCTTCGTGTTCGAGGAGGCCGCGCCCGCCGCGGTGCTGACGCACGCGTCGCTGCTGCCGGAGCTGGCCGGCATTCCGCACTGCCTCGCGCTCGACGGCGACGAGACCGTCGCCGCGCTGGCGATCCAGCAGGACGGACCCGTGGCGCAGACGCGCGCGGCCGATCCGCGCGACGCCGCCTACGTGATCTACACATCGGGCTCCACCGGCAAGCCCAAGGGCGTGGTGGTGCCGCACCAGGGCCTGGCAAGCCTCGGCGCCTCGATGGCGCAGCGCTTCGCCATCGACCACGGCTCGCGCGTGCTGCAGTTCTCCTCCAGCGGCTTCGACGCCTCGGTGATGGACATGCTGATGGCCTTCCATGCCGGCGCCGCGCTGGTGGTGCCTTCGGCTCAGCAGGTGCTGGGCGCCGAGCTGGGCGCGCTGATCGAGAGGCTGGCCGTGAGCCACGCGTTGATTCCTCCGGCCGCGCTCGCAACGCTGCCCGAGGGCGCGTACCCATGCCTGCAGACGGTGGTGGTCGGCGGCGATGCCTGCTCCGCCGAGCTGGCCGCGCGCTGGTCCAGGGGCCGCCGCATGATCAATGCCTACGGCCCGACCGAGATCACCATCTGTGCGAGCACCAGCGCGCCGATGAACGGCCACGAGCCGCCCAGCATCGGCACGCCGGTGTGGAACACGCGCGTGTACGTGCTCGACGACGCGCTGCAGCCGGTGCCGCCCGGCGTGGCGGGCGAGCTCTACATCGCGGGCAGCGGCGTCGCGCGCGGCTACCTGAACCGCGCGCTGCCGAGCGCCGAGCGCTTCGTCGCAGATCCCTTCGGCGAGCCCGGCAGCCGCATGTACCGCAGCGGCGATCTCGTGCGCTGGCGCAACGACGGCAGCCTCGACTTCATGGGGCGCGCCGACCAGCAGGTGAAGATCCGCGGCTACCGCATCGAGCCCGGCGAGATCGAATCGGTGCTGCTGCGCCATCCGCAGGTGACGCAGGCGGCCGTCATCGCGCGCGAGGACGTGCCGGGCGAGAAGCGCCTGGTGGCCTACGTGGTGGCGTCGTCCGATCCGCAGCCGGCGGAACTGCGCGCCCACATGGCGCAGTCGCTGCCCGACTACATGGTGCCCTCGGCCTTCGTGCACCTGCCTTTCCTGCCGCTGACGCAAAGCGGCAAGCTCGACCGCAGGGCGCTGCCCCTGCCGGGACAGCAGGCCGCATCGGCTTACACCGAGCCGCGCACCGCCACCGAAAGTCAGCTCGCCGCGCTGTGGGCCGAGACGCTGCACCTGGAGCGCGTGGGCATTCACGACAACTTCTTCGAGCTCGGCGGCCATTCGCTGATGGCCATCCAGCTCGGCATGCGCATCCGCCAGCAGGTGCGCGCGGACTTCCCGCATGCCGAGGTCTACAACCGCCCGACCGTCGCGGCGCTGGCCGCATGGCTGGACGACAACACGGCCGGCGCCGAGGCCCTGGACCTGTCGCGCGAACTCGACCTGCCCGCGCACATCCGCAGGCAGGACACCGCGCCGCCACTGGCCGCCAGGCGCGTGTTCCTCACCGGCGCCAGCGGCTTCGTCGGCAGCCACCTGCTGGCGGCGTTGCTGCGCGACACCACCGCTCGCGTGGTCTGCCACGTGCGTGCCGCCGACGAGGAAGCCGGCAGGCGCCGCCTGCAGCTCACGCTGGCGCAGCGGCAGCTGGGCGCGATCTGGGACGACGCGCGCATCGAAGTGGTGACCGGCGACCTCGGCAAGCCGAACCTGGGTCTGGACGACCGCGCGGTGCGGCTGGTGCGCGAGGACTGCGACGCCATCTACCACTGCGCGGCGCAGGTGGACTTCCTGCATCCCTATGCGAGCCTGAAGCCGGCCAACGTCGACAGCGTGGTCACGCTGCTCGAGTGGACCGCGCAGGGCCGGCCGAAGAGCATGCATTACGTCTCCACGCTGGCGGTGATCGACCAGAACAACGGCAGGGAAGGCGCCACCGTCACCGAGCAGTCGGCGCTGGCATCTTGGCGCGGGCTGGTCGACGGCTACAGCCAGAGCAAGTGGGTGGGCGACGCGCTGGCGCGCGAGGCGCAATCGCGCGGCATGCCGGTGGCGATCTACCGCCTGGGCGCGGTCACCGGCGACCACACGCACGCGATCTGCAACGCCGACGACCTGATCTGGCGCGTGGCGCATCTCTATGCCGACCTCGAAGCCATTCCCGACATGGACCTGCCGCTGAACCTCACGCCGGTGGACGACGTGGCGCGCGCCATCCTCGGCCTTGCGGCGCTGCAGTCGTCGTGGGGCCAGGTGTTCCACCTGACGAGCCAGGAGGCGCTGCGGGTGCGCGACATTCCGGCCGTGTTCGAGCGACTCGGCATGCGGCTCGAACCCGTCGGGCTCGAACCGTGGCTGCAGCGTGCCCACGCGCGGCTCGCGGTGGGGCAGGACCGCGACCTCGCGGCCGTGCTGGCGATCCTCGACCGCTACGACACCTCGGCCACGCCGCCGAAGGTGAGCGGGGAAGCCACGCATGCGCAGCTGCAGGCCATCGGCGCCGCGATCCGCCCGGTGGACCGCGACCTGCTGCAGCGCTACTTCGTCGACCTGGGCATCGACACCAAGTCGCGCAGCGCGGCTGTCGAGACCCGCGCATCGCAGGTGGCCTGAGATGGCGCGCTACCTCATCGCCGCGACCGCGCTGCCCGGGCACGTGCTGCCGATGCTGGCCATCGCGCAGCACCTGGTGGGCCTGGGGCACGAGGTGCGCGTGCACACGGCCAGCCGCTTCCGCGCGCAGGCCGAGGCCACCGGCGCGGGCTTCACGCCCTTCGACGCCTCCATCGACTTCGACCACCACGAACTCGACCGGCGCTTTCCGCAGCGCCAGCGGCTGCCTTCGGCGCATGCACAGATGTGCTTCGGGCTGAAGCATTTCTTCGCCGACGCCATGGCCGCGCAGCGGGCCGGCCTGGAGGCGATCCTGCGCGACTTCGCAGCCGACGCGATCGTGGTCGACACCATGTTCTGCGGCACCTTCCCCCTGCTGCTGGGGCCGCGCGAGCAGCGGCCTGCGGTGGCGGCCATCGGCATCTCGGCGCTGCCGCTGTCGAGCTGCGACACCGCCTTCTTCGGCACCGCGCTGCCGCCGTCGTCCACGCCGGAAGGGCGGGTTCGCAACCGGGCGATGAACGCCAACCTCAGGCAGGCGATGTTCGGCGAGGTGCAGCGCTACTTCGACGCGCTGCTGACCTGCGCGGGCCTGCCGGCGCTGCCCGAGTTCTTCATCGACGCGATGGTCAAGCTGCCGGACGTCTACCTGCAGCTCACCTCCGAATCCTTCGAGTACCCGCGCAGCGACCTGCCTGCCTCGGTGCGCTTCGTCGGCCCGCTGCTCGCGCCGGCCAGCCGCGACTTCGTGGAGCCCGACTGGTGGCATGAGCTGGACGACGGCCGCGCCGTGGTGCTGGTGACGCAGGGCACGCTGGCCAACCAGAACCCGGCGCAGCTGATCGGCCCGACCCTGCAGGCGCTGGCCGGTGCGGGCGACATCCAGGTCATCGCGACCACCGGCGGCCCGCAGCCCGAGGCGCTGAACATGGCGCTGCCCGCGAATGCGCGCGTGCTGCCCTTCCTGCCCTACGACCGCCTGCTGCCCAAGGTGCACGCGATGGTCACCAATGGCGGCTACGGCTCCGTCAACCATGCGCTGAGCCTCGGCGTGCCGCTGGTGGTGGCGGGCGCCACCGAGGAGAAGCCGGAGATCGCCGCACGCGTGGCCTGGTCGGGCGCCGGCATCAACCTGGGCAGCGGGCAGCCCACCGCGCGCCAGATCGGCGACGCGGTGCGCAGGCTGCTGAAGGAGCCCGCCTATCGCCAGCGTGCGGGCGCGCTGCGCGACGACTTCGCGCGCCACCACGCGCTCACCGAGATATCGGCCGCACTCGAGGCGCTGCGCGAGACCGCGGCGCCCGGCTGCCTGGCCATCGCCTGATCGAAGACCCCCTAAGGAAACAGAGAAGATGAGCAACCCGTTTGACGACACGAACGGCACCTTCCAGGTGCTGGTGAACGACGAAGGCCAGCACTCGCTGTGGCCCGCCTTCATCGACGTGCCCGCCGGCTGGAAGGTGGCGCTGCCCGCCACCGACCGCGCCACGTGCGGCGCCTACATCGAGGCGAACTGGACGGACATGCGCCCGCGCTCGCTCGCGGCCAGGGATCTCGACGCCGCCGGCGCATGAGGGTGTTCGCCCTGCATCGGCGCGGCGCAGCCTGGGCGCATGCGTCGCGCATGCGCTCGTCCGCCGCGGGTGAGGTGAGCGGCGTCGCGCCCGGCGGGCGCAAGGCGCGCGCCGGATCGGGCGAGGGACCGCAGGAAAAGCCGCCGCAGCGGATCAGGCCGCGCCGGGGATGAGCGTCTTCTCGACCTGGCCGTACTTCGCGCTCGTGCTGGTGGTGCTCGGCGCGATCGCGCTGCCGGCGTTCCGCGCGGCCGACGAGCAGCAGCCGCCGCAGCACGGCCCCCGCGACCATCGCACCGTCACGCTCGACGGGTTGCGCGGCTTTCTCGCGCTGAGCGTCTTCGTGCACCACCTGATGGTGACCCACGGCTACATCGCGCGCGGCGAGTGGACCTTTCCGCCCTCGGGCTTCCACACGCTGCTGGGACAGGCGGGCGTGGGCGTCTTCTTCATGATCACCGGCTTCCTGTTCTGGGGAAAGCTGCTCGACGCGAAGGGGCGGCCCGACTGGAGGAGCCTGTACGTCGGCCGGCTCTGGCGCATCGGGCCGACCTACCTGCTGGCGGTGGGGCTGATGTTCCTCGTCGTCGCATGGCGCACCGGCTTCGAGCCAAGGGAGCCGGCGTGGTCCGTGCTCGGCGCGATGCTGCAGTGGCTGGCCCTCGGCATCTGGCCGCTGCAGCCGGACATCAACGGCTACGCCGGCACCACGCTGATCCTTGCGGGCGTCACATGGACGGTCTTCGTCGAGTGGCTGTTCTACGGCGCGCTGCGGCCGATGGCGCCGCTCGCTCGCGGCGACCGCACGCCCCGCTTCGTGCTCGGCCTCATGCTGCTGCTGTGCCTGCCGCTGCTGGTCTTCGCGGCGCTGTCGCCGGGCGCCACGCCCTCGCGGCCGACGCTCGCGCTGGTGAGCGGTGCGCTGGCCTGGGTGCTGGCTTCGTTCCTCCTGGGCATGCTGTCGGCATGGCTGGTGCGGCGCGGGCCCAGGCTGCAGCTGCCGCAGCGGACGGCTTCGCTGCTCGCCGTGGCCTGCCTCGGTGGCGTGTTCGCCGGTTTCGGCCACATGGTCGGACCGGTGCAGGTACTGCTGCTGTGGGCGTTCTTCCACCTGGTGTGCACCGGCAGCACGCTCTTCGGCCTGCTGGCCACGCGCGCGGCCCGGCGCCTGAGCACGGTGAGCTACAGCATCTACCTGCTGCAGGGGCTGGTGCTGACCGTGGTGTTCGGGCCCGGGCCGGTGCGGGAGTTCGCGATGGCAGGGGCGATGCAGTACTGGCTGACGGGCACCGCCTGCGCGCTGCTGCTGGTGGCGGCCTCGGTGGCCAGCTACCGGCTGGTCGAGCAGCCGGGGATCGCGCGCGGCCGGCGCCTGCGATCGGGGACGCGCGCTGCGCTCGCGGCGCAGGCCGCGGGGCCCTGAATCGGGCGCGGCGCCAGCCGTGAAGACCCCAGGCCATCCTCATGACACACCCTTGCGCATAATTGACGCAAGCTATGACTCTCACCGAACTCAAATACATCGTCGCAGTGGCCCGCGAAAGGCACTTCGGCAAGGCGGCCGAGGCCTGCTACGTTTCGCAGCCGACACTTTCGGTCGCCATCAAGAAGCTCGAAGACGAGCTCGAGGTCAAGCTCTTCGAGCGCAGCGCCGGCGAAGTGACCGTGACGCCGCTGGGCGAGCAGATCGTCCAGCAGGCCCAGAGCGTGCTCGACCAGGCCGCCAGCATCAAGGAGATCGCCAAGCGCGGCAAGGACCCACTGGCCGGCCCGCTGAACCTGGGCGTGATCTACACCATCGGCCCGTACCTGCTGCCCGACCTCGTGCGCCAGGTGATCCAGCGCACGCCGCAGATGCCGCTGGTGCTGCAGGAGAACTTCACCGCCAAGCTGCTGGAGATGCTGCGCGCGGGCGAGATCGACTGCGCCATCATGGCCGAGCCCTTTCCCGACACCGGCCTCGCGATGGCGCCGCTGTACGACGAACCCTTCATGGCGGCGCTGCCGAGCAAGCACAAGTTCGCCGACCGCGAGTCCATCACGTCGGAAGAACTGCAGAGCGAGACCATGCTGCTGCTGGGCACCGGCCACTGCTTCCGCGACCACGTGCTGGAGGTGTGCCCGGAGTTCGCGCGCTTCTCGAGCAACGCCGAGGGCATCCGCAAGAGCTTCGAGGGCTCGTCGCTGGAGACCATCAAGCACATGGTCGCCTCGGGCATGGGCGTGACGCTGGTGCCGCGCCTGTCGGTGCCGGCCGATGCGATCAAGCCCAGGGTCAAGGGCCGCAAGGAGCCCGAGCAGATGGTGCGCTACCTGCCGGTGCGCGACGCGCAGGACCGCGACCCGCCCACGCGCCGCGTGGTGCTCGCATGGCGGCGCACCTTCACGCGCTACGAGGCCATCGCCGCGCTGCGCAACGCGATCTACGCGTGCGAGCTGCCGGGAGTGAAGCGCCTTTCGTAGACCGGCTTTCGAGAATTCGGCCTACGCCGCGGCTGTTTTGAATCGTTGATCGCTGAGATAGAGTGGCGCTGTTGCGAAGCCGCACGCCGGCTTCGAGAATCGAAGCCAACCTCCCTCCAAGAACTCGACTGAAGAAAAGGATCTCCCGCCATGGCCAAGGACTCTAAGAAACCGTCGCCCGCCTCTTCTGCCGGCAAGGTGCCCAAGAAGGGCGGCAAGCAGGTCGCGCAGGAGTCGGGCAGCCGCAATGCGCCCATCATCAACATCGGCATCGAGCGGCAGGACCGCGCCGCCATCGCCGAAGGCCTGAGCCGCGTGCTGGCCGACACCTACACGCTCTACCTCACCACGCACAACTTCCACTGGAACGTGACGGGCCCGCACTTCAACTCGCTGCACGCCATGTTCATGCAGCAGTACACCGAGCTGTGGGGCGCGACCGACGTGATCGCCGAGCGCATCCGTGCGCTGGGCCACTACGCGCCGGGCTCGTACGCCGAGTTCAGCAAGATCGCCACCGTGCCCGACGTGCCGCAGAACCCGCCCAAGGCGATGGAGATGGTGCGCATCCTGGTGAAGGGCCATGAGACCGTGTCGCGCATCGCGCGCGAATTCATTCCTGTCGCCGAGGAAGCCGGCGACGACCCGACGGCCGACATGCTGACCGCGCGCTGCACGGTGCACGACCAGACGGCCTGGATGCTGCGTTCCCTCCTTGAAGACTGATTCCGCTCCCCCCGTCATCGCGCCCGCGGCTCGCCGCGGGCGTTTTGCGTTGTATCTCGACCTGATCCGCTGGAACCGCCCGGCGGGCTGGCTGCTGCTGCTGTGGCCCACGCTGGGCGCGCTGTGGTTCGCGGCCGGCGGCTGGCCGGGCTGGCACCTGCTCGTCGTGTTCACGCTGGGCACGTTCCTCATGCGCAGCGCCGGCTGCTGCGTGAACGACGTGGCCGACCGCGACTTCGACCGCCATGTGAAGCGCACCGCGCAGCGGCCCGTGACCAGCGGCGAGCTGTCGGTCAAGGAAGCGCTGGGGCTGGGCGTGGTGCTGGCGCTGGTGTCCTTCGGGCTGGTGCTCACGACCAGCCGCACGACGGTGCTGTGGTCGTTCGCGGCGCTGGCCATCACGCTGGTGTATCCCTTCGCCAAGCGCTTCGTCTCGGTGCCGCAGGCGGTGCTGGGCATTGCCTTCAGCTTCGGCATTCCGATGGCGTTCGCGGCCGTGCAGTCGAGCGTGCCGCCCTTCGCCGCGGTGCTCCTCGCGGGCAACCTGTTCTGGGTGCTGGCCTACGACACCGAGTACGCGATGGTCGACCGCGACGACGACCTCAAGATCGGCATGAAGACCTCGGCCATCACCTTCGGCCGTCTCGACGTGGCGGCGGTGATGACGAGCTACGCGATCTTCCTCGCCGTCTGGACCTGGGCCGGGGCGAGCCGTTCGCTGGGCGTGCTCTTCTACGTCGGCATCGCGGCGGCCGTGGCGCAGGCGCTGTGGCACTGGCGCCTGATCCACGACCGCACGCGCGAAGGCTGCTTCAAGGCCTTCCGCCTGAACCACTGGCTGGGCTTCACCGTGTTCGCCGGCGTCGTGGCCGGCTACGCGCTGCGTTGAACTGAATCGAACCGAACATGACGTCCGACGCGCTGCTGCAGAGGCTGAAGCTCAAGATCGGCCAGGAGGGCCACTCCGGCTGGCATCGCATCACGCAGGAGATGGTCGACCGCTATTCGGAGCTCTCGGGCGACGGCGAAGGCGAGTGGATCCATCTCGACCCCGAGCGCGCCGCGCGCGAGGCCGGCTACGGCGGCACCATCGTGCAGGGCTTCTTCCAGGTGTCGCACCTGATCCGGCTGACCGGCGAGGCCATGCGCACGCTGCTGCCCTTCGACTCCAACCACGCCCTCAACTACGGCTTCGACCGCCTGCGCTTCGTGCGGCCGATGCCGGTGGGCGCGAGCTTTCGGGCGCGGGTGCGCATCGCCGACGTGACGCCGAAGGCTGGCGACAGCTTCCTGCTGAAGGAAGAGGTCTGGCTGGAACTCGAAGACGGCACCGTCACGCTGGCCGCCGAATGGCTGTTCGTGCTCGGCCCGCGCGCGCTGGCCTTGGACTGAGCCCTGCCTCGCCTCGTCAGCCGCGGCCGAATTCCTCGCCCAGTTCCGCGGCACGCTTCTGTGCCGCGCGGATCGCGGTCTTGAACTGCGACTTCACGTCCGCCGACTGCATCGAGGTGATGGCCGCGTAGGTCGTGCCGCCCTTGGAGGTCACGCGCTCGCGCAGCACCGACGGCGGCTCGGTCGCGCTGTGCGCCAGCGACGAGGCGCCCACGAAGGTGCCGATGGCGAGCCGCTGGGCCTGTTCGGGCGTGAGGCCCATCTCGACGCCGGCCTCGGTCATCGCCTCGATGAAATAGAACACGTAGGCCGGGCCGGAGCCCGACATGGCGGTGACGGCGTCGAGCGCCGGTTCGGTGTCGACCCAGAGCAGCTCGCCGGTGGGCGCCAGCAGCTGGCCGACCGTCGAGCGGTCGGCGCTCTCGACGCCAGGCCGCGCGAACAGGCCGGTCATGCCCTTGCCGACCAGTGCGGGGGTGTTGGGCATGGCGCGAACCACGCGCTCGGTGCCGAGCCAGCGCGCGATGCTGCCGGAGGGAATGCCGGCGGCCACGCTCAGATGCAGGGCCTGGGCGCCGAAGGGACGCACCGCCTTCGCGGCATCGGCGAAGGTCTGCGGCTTGACTGCCCAGACCATCACGCCGCAGCGCGACAGCGCCTCGCTCGCCTCCGGCCTGGCGACGATGCCGAAGGACTGCGCCAGCTTCGCGCGGGCTTCATCGAAAGGCTCGACGACCTCGAAGGCATCCGCCGGGGTGCCTTGCTGGATCAGGCCGCCGATGATGGCGCTGGCCATGTTGCCGCCCCCGATGAAGGCGACGGGAGGCAGCGGCGCAGGGCCGGTGCGGGGCAGGAAGGTCACGGCGATGGTCATGGTCGGTCGGCGTATTCGAAGGCGGCGAACTGGGTGATTTGAAGCGGATTGAAATTGTCGTCGCTCACGACCACCAGCATGCGCCCGCCGCCGGGCATCGGCGGGCCCCAGCACATGCCTTCGGTGTTGTCGAGCCTCGACAGGCCAAGCGCGGCGAAGTCGGCCACCAGCGTCTTGGCCGCCGGCCGGTGGTTGCCGGGCGCCAGCGCGTCGACGGCGAGCACGTCGCTGGCCGCGCGGGTGTCTATTTCATACAGGCGCAGCGAGTTGCCGCGGCCGGTGGCGTAGGCGCGCTCCAGCACCAGCATGCGGTCGGCGTCGAGCATCAGGATCTCGCTCACGCCGTTGTCGGCATAGCTGCCCGGGATCAGCGGGCGCAGCGGGATGGCGTCGGGAACGTAGGCGATCTGGCGGTCGGCCTGGCCGGTCTCCAGATCGATCCGGGTGAAGCGGCAGGGGCCCCCGGGGGCGCCAATGGTGGGTTCGGGGCCGTCCTGGATCAGGGCGTTTTCCATTCCCAGCCAGACGAAGCGGCCGTCGGGCGTGAGGCTGACGCCTTCGAAGGTCAGGTTGTCGCGCGGGCCGCGGCGCCCGGCCGGGTCGGGCTGGAACATCGCCGGCATGCGGAATTCGCGCAGAAAGCGCCCGTCGCGGGTCGATTCGTAAAGCGCCGGGCCGAATCCGCGGGCGACGTCGCCCTCGCTGGTCCACAGCAGGGTGTTGGTCGCGGGGCGCAGCCGCAGGGCCTCGGGGTCGGGCACCGGCAGGCCGTCGACCGCGTTGCGGCGGTTGGGCCAGGGGCCTCCGCCGGGGCGTTGCAACTGCACCACGCCGACCGGCTCCGGCGGCGCGACCTGCGGGGAGGGCCAGCGCGCGGTGTAGTAGCGCACGGGAGCGAGATCCGATCGGTCATCGCTGATGAGCAGGTACTCACCTCGGACCGGGTCGTAGTCGATGCCCGAAAGGCCTCCAGCCGTGGTTCCCTCTATATGAAGGCGGTGCGGCCAGCGTGCCTCGGCGAGGAGGCGCAGCCGGCCTGCGTCCGGTTTCGGCGTCGCTGCGCCCTTGCAGCCGGGGAGTGCCAATAGCCCCCCGAGCCCCGCCAGGCCGGCACCGCCGGCCAGCAGCAGGCGCCGCCGCAGCAGCGATGAGGTCGAAAGGGTGGTTTTTCCGGGCATGCGCACGCCCCGCAGTCTAGTGGCTGCATTTGCGGGCATGCAGGCCTGTTGACTTCCGGCTTCTTGCGTGCAACAATCGCGGGCTTCGCTTTCAAAAGGCGGAGCTTTCAGCCCAAAGCGGAAGTGCCCCGAGTGGTTCGGGGTATGGACGACGGGCCCAAGACTGACTGATTTGCCTCCCTCCTGGAGGCGCATCGGTACAAGTTGGGAATATCAAGAAATGATCCAAACTGAATCCCGGCTCGAAGTGGCCGACAACACGGGCGCGAAATCCGTCCTGTGTATCAAGGTGCTCGGTGGCTCCAAGCGGCGTTACGCCAGCGTGGGCGACGTCATCAAGGTCAGCATCAAGGAAGCCGCTCCGCGTGGTCGCGTCAAGAAGGGCGAGATCTACAGCGCTGTGGTGGTGCGTACCGCCAAGGGCATCCGCCGCGCCGACGGCTCGCTCGTGAAATTCGACGGCAACGCAGCAGTGTTGCTCAACGCCAAGCTGGAGCCCATCGGCACCCGCATCTTCGGACCGGTCACGCGCGAACTGCGCACCGAGAAGTTCATGAAGATCGTGTCGCTGGCCCCCGAAGTTCTCTAAGGACGCAACGCCATGAACAAGATTCGCAAGGGCGACCAGGTCATCGTGTTGGCCGGCCGCGACAAGGGCAAGCGAGGCACCGTCTCGCTGCGCAAGGACGACTCGCATGTGGTCGTCGAAGGCATCAACCTCGTCAAGAAGCACACCAAGCCGAACCCTCTGAAGGGTACGACCGGTGGCATCGTCGAGAAGGCCATGCCGATTCACCAATCCAACGTGGCGATCTTCAACGCCGCGACCGGCAAGGCCGATCGCGTGGGCGTCAAGGTCACCCAGGATGCTGACGGCAAGCGCGTGGCTGTTCGCGTGTTCAAGTCGAGCGGCGAAGAAATCAAGTTCGCCTAAGAGGTACTCACATGGCACGTCTCCAACAACACTATCGCGAAAAAATCGCGAAAGACCTGACGGAAAAGTTCGGCTACACGTCGCCGATGCAGGTCCCGCGCCTCACCAAGATCACCCTGAACATGGGTGTGGGTGAAGCTGTCGCCGACAAGAAGGTTCTCGAGAACGCAGTCGCCGACCTGACCAAGATCGCTGGCCAGAAGCCCGTGGTCACCAAGTCGAAGAAGGCCATCGCCGGCTTCAAGATCCGTGAGAACCAGCCGATCGGCTGCATGGTCACGCTGCGTGGCGTGCACATGTACGAGTTCCTGGATCGCTTCGTGACCATCGCGCTGCCGCGCGTTCGCGACTTCCGTGGTATCTCCGGCCGGGCTTTCGACGGTCGTGGCAACTACAACATCGGCGTCAAGGAACAGATCATTTTCCCCGAGATCGAGTACGACAAGGTCGATGCCCTGCGCGGTCTCAATATCAGCATCACGACGACGGCCAAGACCGACGAAGAAGCCAAGGCGCTTCTGGCCGGCTTCCGTTTCCCGTTCAAGAACTGAGGTGACCTGTGGCTAAAGCATCTTTGATCCAGCGCGAACTCAAGCGCGACAAGCTGGTTGCCAAGTTCGCAGCGAAGCACGCCGAACTGAAGGCGGCTTCCAACGACCTGAAGAAGACCGAGGAAGAGCGCGCCGCTGCTCGCCTGGCGCTGCAGAAGCTGCCGCGCAACGCGAACCCCACGCGCCAGCGCAACCGTTGCGAAATCACCGGTCGTCCCCGTGGCACCTTCCGTCAATTCGGTCTGGCCCGCGCCAAGATCCGCGAACTGGCTTTCAACGGCGACATCCCCGGTGTCACCAAGGCCAGCTGGTAAGCCAGGCAGGAGCAAACAACATGAGCATGAGTGATCCCATTGCCGACCTGCTGACGCGTATCCGCAACGCGCAGATGGTGGCGAAGCCCACCGTGTCGGTCCCGTCTTCGAAGGTGAAGGTCGCGATCGCACAAGTCCTGAAGGACGAGGGCTACATCGACGGCTTCCAGGTCAAGACCGAAGCCGGCAAGAGCGAACTGGAAATCTCGCTGAAGTACTACGCTGGCCGTCCGGTCATCGAGCGCATCGAGCGTGTGAGCCGCCCTGGCCTGCGTGTCTACAAGGCCAGCGCTTCCATTCCGCAAGTCCAGAACGGCCTCGGCGTCGCCATCGTCACGACCCCCAAGGGCGTGATGACCGACCGCAAGGCCCGCGCCTCCGGTGTCGGCGGCGAAGTTCTGTGCTACGTCGCCTAACCGAGACATCGAGGAGTAACTGAAATGTCCCGAGTAGGAAAATCGCCGGTCGCCATCCCCGCAGGCGTGGATGTGTCGATCAAGGAAGACCAGATCAGCGTCAAGGGTACGGGCGGCACGCTCAACCTGTCGCGCAACGCGCTGGTCAACGTCGTCAGCAAGGACGGCAAGCTGAGCTTCGAGCCCGCCAACGAATCGCGTGAAGCCAACGCGATGAGCGGCACGGTTCGCCAGCTCGTGAACAACATGGTGGTCGGTGTGACCAAGGGCTTCGAGAAGAAGCTCAGCCTGATCGGCGTGGGCTACAAGGCCGCTGCCCAGGGCGCCAAGCTGAACCTCCAGGTCGGCTACTCGCACCCCGTCAACATCGACATGCCCCAGGGCATCACGGTGACGACGCCCACCCCGACCGAAGTCGTGATCAAGGGTGCCGACCGCCAGCGCGTCGGCCAGGTGGCCGCTGAGATCCGTGCCGTTCGTCCGCCAGAGCCGTACAAGGGCAAGGGCATCCGCTATGCGGACGAGAAGATCGTGATCAAAGAGACCAAGAAGAAGTAAGGGGCAGCAAAATGATGTTGACCAAAAAAGCACAGCGTCTCCGCCGCTCGCGCCAGACCCGCATCCGCATTGCGACGCAGGGCGTGGCCCGTCTGACGGTGAACCGCACCAACCTGCACATCTACGCCACCGTCATCTCCGGCGACGGCGCCAAGGTGATTGCAACCGCATCGACGGCAGAAGCCGAAGTGCGTACCTCGCTCGGCGGTTCGGGCAAGGGCGGCAATGCCGCTGCAGCCACCGCCGTCGGCAAGCGCATCGCTGAAAAGGCGAAGGCTGCCGGCATCGAGAAGGTCGCATTCGACCGCGCAGGTTTCGCCTACCACGGCCGCGTCAAGGCGCTGGCCGAAGCCGCCCGCGAAGCCGGCCTGCAGTTCTAACCGGACACGAGATTCAAAATGGCAAAGATTCAGGCAAGAACGCAGAACGAAGGCCCCGAGGACGGTTTGCGCGAGAAGATGATCGCGATCAACCGCGTCACCAAGGTGGTGAAGGGTGGTCGTATCCTCGGTTTCGCAGCGCTGACCGTGGTCGGTGACGGCGATGGCCGCGTCGGCATGGGCAAGGGCAAGTCGAAGGAAGTGCCCGCTGCAGTGCAGAAGGCAATGGAAGAAGCGCGTCGCAACCTGCTGAAGGTTTCGATCAAGAACGGCACGCTGCACCACCAGGTGCAGGGCCACCACGGCGCTTCGACGGTCGTGATGTACCCGGCTCCCAAGGGTACCGGCATCATCGCCGGCGGCCCGATGCGCGCCGTGTTCGAAGTGATGGGCATCACCGACATCGTGGCCAAGAGCCATGGTTCGTCGAACCCGTACAACATGGTTCGCGCCACGCTCGACGGGTTGAAGAACTCGACGACCGCCAGCGAAGTGGCTGCCAAGCGCGGCCTGACCGTCGAAGAAATCTTCGCCTGAGCGCAGGCCGTCGCAAGCCTCAAGGAAGCATTCAAATGACGCAACAACAGACCCTCAAGGTGCAACTGGTCAAGAGCCCGATCGGCACCAAGGAATCGCATCGCGCGACCGTGCGCGGCCTCGGCCTGCGCAAGCTCAACAGCGTGAGCGAGCTGCAAGACACGCCCGCGGTGCGCGGCATGATCAACAAGATCAGTTATCTGGTCAAAGTCCTGTAAGAGAGACTGATATGGAACTCAATGGCATCAAGCCGGCGGATGGCGCCAAGCACGCCAAGCGCCGTGTCGGCCGCGGTATCGGTTCCGGCCTGGGCAAGACCTCGGGTCGCGGCCACAAGGGCCAGAAGTCGCGCGCAGGCGGTTTCCACAAGGTCGGCTTCGAAGGCGGTCAAATGCCGCTGCAGCGTCGCCTGCCGAAGCGTGGTTTCAAGTCGCACCTGCTGAAGTTCAACGCCGAAGTCACGCTGACCGCTCTCGAGCAGCTCGGCCTGGCCGAAGTGGACATCCTGGCGCTGAAGCAAGCCGGCCTCGTGGGCCAGCTCGCCAAGGTCGTCAAGGTCGTGAAGACCGGTGAGCTCACCAAGGCCGTCAAGCTGACGGGCGTGGGCGCAACGGCTGGCGCCAAGGCTGCCATCGAAGCCGCCGGCGGCAGCATCGCCTGATCATCATCGGACTGAAAGAAGTTCTTCGTGGCAACTAACGCGGCAACGATCGCAAAGACAGGCAAGTTCGGTGACCTCCGTCGCCGGCTCGTCTTCTTGCTGCTCGCGCTCGTGGTCTACCGGATCGGCGCCCACATCCCTGTGCCGGGTATCAACCCGGACCAGCTGGCTGCGCTGTTCCAGGGCCAGCAGGGCGGCATTCTGAGCCTGTTCAACATGTTCTCGGGCGGGGCGCTGTCGCGCTTCACTGTGTTCGCGTTGGGGATCATGCCGTACATCTCGGCGTCGATCATCATGCAGCTGATGACCTACGTGCTTCCGACCTTCGAGCAATTGAAGAAGGAAGGCGAGGCCGGTCGCCGCAAGATCACGCAGTACACGCGCTACGGCGCGCTGGGCCTGGCCCTCTTCCAGTCGTTCAGCATCGCGGTGGCTCTCGAGTCGTCGGCCGGCCTGGTGATTTCGCCCGGCTTCGGCTTCCGCATCACCGCCATGGTGAGCCTGACGGCAGGCTCCATGTTCCTGATGTGGCTCGGCGAGCAGATCACCGAACGCGGCCTGGGCAACGGCATCTCGATCCTGATCTTCGCGGGTATCGCGGCCGGCCTGCCGAACGCCATCGGCGGCCTGCTGGAGCTGGTGCGTACCGGCGCCATGAACGTGATCGTCGCGCTCTTCATCGTCGCCGTGGTGGTGCTGGTCACCTACTTCGTGGTGTTCGTTGAACGCGGCCAGCGCAAGATCCTCGTGAACTATGCGCGGCGCCAGGTTGGCAACAAGGTGTATGGCGGCCAGTCGTCGCACCTGCCGCTGAAGCTGAACATGGCCGGTGTGATCCCGCCGATCTTCGCCTCGTCGATCATCCTGCTGCCGGCAACGGTGGTCGGCTGGTTCAGCACCGGCGACGGCGGCTTCCGCTGGATCAAGGATGTCGCCAGCGCGCTGCGTCCCGGCGAGCCGATCTACGTGCTGCTGTATGCCGCTGCGATCGTTTTCTTCTGCTTCTTCTACACGGCGCTCGTGTTCAACAGCAAGGAAACGGCCGACAACCTGAAGAAGAGTGGGGCATTCATCCCTGGCATCCGCCCGGGTGACCAGACCGCTCGCTACATCGACAAGATTCTGGTTCGCCTGACGCTGGCGGGCGCGGTGTACATCACCTTCGTCTGCCTGCTGCCAGAGTTCCTGATCCTGAAGTACAACGTGCCGTTCTACTTCGGTGGTACCTCCCTGCTGATCATCGTGGTCGTCACGATGGACTTCATGGCCCAGGTGCAAAACTACATGATGTCCCAGCAGTACGAATCGCTGCTGAAGAAGGCGAACTTCAAGACATCGTAGGGCTGTGTTTCAGTATTGAGTCCGGGCGGTAGACCGCCACGTTAAACAGTTTTAGGAGAGTGAAATGAGAGTTTCGGCCTCGGTCAAAACCATCTGCCGTAATTGCAAGGTCATCCGCCGCAAGGGTGTGGTGCGCGTGATCTGCACCGACCCGCGCCACAAGCAGCGCCAGGGTTGATTGAAGAGTATTAGAGGACGCACATGGCACGTATTGCTGGCATCAACATCCCGCCGCACAAGCACGCTGAGATCGGCCTGACCGCCATCTTCGGCATCGGTCGCACCCGCGCCCGCAAGATCTGCGAAGCGAGCGGCATCGAGTATTCGAAGAAGATCAAGGATCTGACCGACGCCGATCTCGAGAAGATCCGCGACCAGATCGCCCTGTTCACGATCGAAGGCGACCTGCGTCGCGAGACGACGATGAACATCAAGCGCCTGATGGACATCGGCTGCTACCGCGGCTTCCGTCATCGTCGCGGCCTGCCGATGCGCGGCCAGCGCACGCGCACCAACGCCCGCACCCGCAAGGGTCCGCGCAAGGCTGCGCAGTCCCTGAAGAAATAAGGATAGAACAGCATGGCTAAAGCACCTGCAAACAACGCCGCTCAGCGCGTTCGCAAGAAGGTTCGCAAGAACGTCGCGGACGGTATCGCTCACGTGCACGCTTCGTTCAACAACACCATCATCACGATCACCGATCGCCAGGGCAACGCCCTGTCGTGGGCTTCGTCGGGTGGCCAGGGCTTCAAGGGCTCGCGCAAGTCGACGCCGTTCGCTGCGCAGGTCGCTTCCGAAGTGGCCGGCCGTGCTGCTGTCGAACAAGGCATCAAGAACCTCGACGTCGAGATCAAGGGCCCCGGCCCCGGTCGCGAATCGTCGGTGCGCGCACTGGCTGCGCTCGGCATCCGGATCAATTCCATTGCCGACGTGACGCCCGTTCCGCACAACGGCTGCCGTCCCCAGAAGCGTCGCCGCATCTGATCGTCAGTCCGCAAGGCGCAGCCGGCTTTGAATAGCGGCTGCGCGTTTGTTTTTTTACTAAGCCCACCGCCATCGGCAAATCGCTGCTGGCTCCCGCAGGCAACTGCGGCAGATGACACAAAGGAAAAATCGTGGCACGTTACCTCGGCCCCAAGGCCAAACTTTCCCGCCGTGAAGGCACCGACCTGTTCCTGAAGAGCGCTCGCCGTTCGATCCAGGACAAGGCCAAGTTCGACTCCAAGCCCGGCCAACACGGTCGCACCTCGGGTCAGCGCACCTCCGACTACGGTCTGCAGCTGCGCGAGAAGCAGAAGGTCAAGCGCATGTACGGCGTGCTCGAGAAGCAGTTCCGCCGCTACTTCGAAGAAGCCGATCGCCGCCGTGGCAACACCGGTGCCAACCTGCTGTCGATCCTCGAATCGCGCCTGGACAACGTCGTCTACCGCATGGGCTTCGGCTCGACCCGCGCCGAAGCGCGCCAGCTCGTGTCGCACAAGGCGATCACGGTGAACGGCCAGTCGGTCAACATCCCGTCGTACCTGGTCAAGACCGGCGACGTGATCGCCGTGCGCGAGAAGTCGAAGAAGCAGACCCGCGTTGTCGAAGCACTGCAACTCGCCCAGCAAGTCGGTATTCCGGCATGGGTCGACGTGAATGCCGACAAGGCCGAAGGCACGTTCAAGAAGGTGCCCGATCGCGACGAATTCGCAGCCGACATCAACGAATCGCTGATCGTCGAACTGTATTCGCGTTGATTTTTTCTACCCGCCTGCGCTTTCACGCGCCGGCGGGAGATTGTTTTTGTTGTTCACGTTCCTGTTCCGCGCTTTGCCGCGGCTCAGGTGCTTCACCAGCCTTACCGGTGTAACGAGCCGGGGGTATTGAGAGGAAGTCTGCATGCAAACCACCCTGCTGAAACCCAAGACCATCCAGGTCGAGCAACTTGCCGCCAACAAGGCCAAGGTGACGCTCGAGCCTTTCGAGCGTGGCTATGGCCACACGCTCGGCAACGCGCTGCGTCGCGTGCTGCTGTCGTCCATGGTGGGCTACTCGGCCACCGAAGTCACGATCGCTGGCGTTCTGCATGAGTACTCGTCGATCGACGGCGTGCAGGAAGATGTCGTCAACATCCTGCTGAATCTCAAGGGCGTGGTGTTCAAGCTCCACAACCGCGACGAAGTCACGCTGAGCCTGCGCAAGGACGGCGAAGGTCCGGTGCTGGCATCCGACATCCAGACCCCGCACGACGTCGAGATCGTCAACCCCGACCACGTGATCGCCCACCTGTCGCAAGGCGGCAAGCTCGACATGCAGATCAAGGTCGAGAAGGGCCGCGGCTACGTGCCCGGCACGATGCGCCGCTATGCGGACGAGCCGACCAAGTCGATCGGCCGCATCGTCCTCGACGCTTCGTTCTCGCCCGTCAAGCGCGTGAGCTACACCGTCGAGAGCGCCCGCGTGGAGCAGCGCACCGACCTGGACAAGCTGCTGGTCGAGATCGAGACCAACGGTGCGATCACCGCCGAAGACGCTGTGCGCGCATCGGCTAAAATCCTGGTCGAGCAGCTCGCCGTGTTCGCGCAGCTCGAAGGCGGCGAACTCGCTGCGTTCGATGCTCCGGCTCCGCGCAGCGCACAGCAGTTCGATCCGATCCTGCTGCGCCCTGTCGACGAACTCGAACTGACGGTGCGTTCGGCCAACTGCCTGAAGGCCGAAAACATCTACTACATCGGTGACCTGATCCAGCGCACCGAGAACGAACTGCTCAAGACCCCGAACCTGGGTCGCAAGTCGCTCAACGAAATCAAGGAAGTGCTCGCCTCGCGTGGCCTGACCTTGGGCATGAAGCTCGAAAGCTGGCCGCCGGCCGGCCTCGACAAGCGTTGATTATTTGAATTTTGGAAAGAGGCCCCCTGAAAAGGGCCAGTGCACCGGGCAGTACCTGACACGGCTGCCTGTTTTTATAAAGTAAAGGAAAGCACCATGCGTCACGGACACGGACTCCGCAAACTCAACCGCACCAGCTCGCACCGCCTCGCGATGCTGCAGAACATGATGAATTCGCTCATCGAGCACGAAGTCATCAAGACCACGGTCCCCAAGGCCAAGGAACTGCGCCGCGTCATCGAGCCGATGATCACCCTGGCCAAGAAGCCTACCGTCGCCAACAAGCGCCTGGCCTTCGACCGCCTGCGCAACCGCGACAGCGTCGTGAAGCTCTTCGGCGACCTCGGCCCGCGTTTCGCAACGCGTCCGGGCGGCTACACCCGCATCCTGAAGATGGGTTTCCGCGTTGGCGACAATGCACCCATGGCGCTCGTCGAACTGGTTGATCGTCCTGAAATTAAAGAAGACGCAGCCGAGCAAAACGCCGCTGAATAAGCTATAATCTAAGTCTGCCGCGCGATGGAGCAGCCTGGTAGCTCGTTGGGCTCATAACCCAAAGGTCGCAAGTTCAAATCTTGCTCGCGCAACCAAATTGAAAGGCCCTTTGAGAAATCAAAGGGCCTTTTTCTTTTTCGCTCTTTTGTCGTTCTTTCTTTGCCGATCCGCTGCCGCCAAAGGCAAAAGGAATCGGACAAGGAATCGCAAAAAGAAATGCCCTCGCAATGAGGGCATTCCTGTTTTGGCCCGGCGATAAGGGTCAGTCCGGAACGACCGCAGTCACCTCGATCTCGACCTTCGCCCGATGCTCCACCAGTGCCGCGACCTGCACGCAGGTCATGGCCGGGAAGTTGCGGCCCATCGCTTCGCGGTAGACCGGGCCGAGTTCGCCCAGCCGCCGGCTGTATTCGTCGCGGTCCGTCACGTACCAGGTCATGCGGACCATGTGCTCGGGACCGGCGCCGCCTGCGCGCAGCACTTCAACGATGTTGCGCAGCGCCTGGCCGCACTGGTCGATGAAGTCGTCCGATTCGAACTGCTGCTGTGCATTCCAGCCGATCTGGCCGCCGATGAACAGCATCGTTCCGCGCGCGGCGACGCCGTTCGCATAGCCCTTGGGAGGCAGCCAGCCTTCGGGTTGCAGGAGTTTGTTGATCATGATGTCGTTGTGTTGGGTTGTCTCAGTTTGAATCGCTGGAGCTTGCCGGTTTCGGTGCGCGGCAGCGCCGGCACGAACTCGATCTCCCTCGGGTATTTGAACGGCGCGATGGTCGCCTTCACGTGGTCCTGCAGTGTCTTCACGAGGGCGGCATTGCCTTCGTTGCCCGGCTTGAGGACGCAGAACGCCTTCACGATCATGCCGCGCTCCGGATCGGGCTTGCCGATCACACCGCACTCGGCCACCGCAGGGTGCTTGAGCAGCGCGTCCTCGACCTCCGGACCGCCGACGTTGTAGCCGGCTGTGATGATCATGTCGTCGGCGCGCGCCTGGTAGAAGAAGTAGCCGTCGTCGTCCTGCACGAAGGAATCGCCCGGATAGTTCCAGCCGTTCTTCACGTAGTCGGTCTGCCGTGGATCGTCGAGATAGCGGCAGCCCACGGGCCCCTGCAGCGCGAGCTTGCCGACCGTTCCGCGCGGCACTTCGTTGCCCTGGTTGTCCACCACCTTCGCGGTGAAGCCCGGCACGACCTTTCCGACCGCGCCACGGCGCACGTCGGCGCCCGCGGCCGAGATGTAGATGTGGAAGACCTCGGTGCCCCCGATGCCGTCGAGCATCTCGATGCCGGAGGCCTCCTTCCACAGCTGCCGCGTGGCGTCGGGCAGGGCTTCGCCGGCGCTCACGCTGATGCGAAGAGTGGGCATGCCGTGCTGCCTCACGAACGGCGCCATCTGGCGATAGAACGTGGGCGCCGTGTAGCAGATGGTCGCGCCGACCTCGTTGATGAGCTTCACCAGCCCTTCGGGCGTGAACGGCGCATCGGGGAAGTAGACGGAGGCGCCGGCCCACATCGGAAACACCAGCAGTCCGCCGAGCCCGAAGGTGAAGGCCAGCGGCGGCGAGCCCACGACGATGTCGTCGCTGCGCGCGCGCAGCACGTGGCGTGGCCAGGTCTGGCACATCGCGAGCACGTCGCGATGCGTGGTGACAGGGGCCTTCGGTTTGCCTGTGGTGCCCGAGGTGAAAGCCAGCAGCGCGATGTCGTCCGACGCCGTGGGGCAGGCCTGGAACACGCCGCTCTTCTTCGCTGCGCGCGCCGACAGCGAGTCGTCGGCGTCGGTCTTGTTGAATGCCACCACCGTGGCGAGCACCGGATGCTCCCGCTGTGCGATCGCCAGCTCTTCGAGCAGTCGCCCGTCGCACAGTGCGGCCACGGGCTGGGCCTTCTCGATGATGTCGCCCAGCTCCTTGGCGCGCAGCAGCGGCATCGTCGCCACCGCGATCAGCCCGGCCTTCACCACTGCGAGCCATGCGAGGGCCATGGCCACCGAATTGCCGCCGCGCAGCAGCACGCGGTTGCCCGGCACCAGCTTGAGATCCTCGACCAGCACCTGCGCGATGCGATTGACCTCGACGGCCGCCTGCGCATAGGTCAGCGTGCCCTGCGGCGAGCGCAGCATCGGCTTGTCGCCGAAGCCCTTCGCCGCAGCCTTGTCGAGCAGTTCCTCGACCAGGTTGAGCTGGTCGGGCAACTGCAGCTCGGGCAGTTCGTAGCGAAAGACGGGCAGCTGTGCCGCGGGCGGCAAGCGGTCGTGAACGAAGCGGTCGACTTGGGCAGACACGGTGTTTATCCCCGTAGAACGGATTTGCCGATGATCAGTTGTTGAACTTCCGTCGCGCCCTCGTAGATGCGCAGCGAGCGGATGTCGCGGTAGAGGCTTTCAACCTTCGTGCCAACCTTCACGCCGAGGCCGCCGTGCATCTGCAGCGCCATGTCGATCACGCGGCTCGCGTTTTCGGTCGCGCACATCTTGGCCATGGCCGCGGCGGCCGACACGTCGCCCACCGCCGGTGCGCCGCGCCGCTCGGCGTCGTCGCGCATCCATGCGGCGCGGTAGGTGAGCAGCGCTGCACCGTCGATGAGCGCGGCCATCTCGCCGAGCTTCGCCTGCGTGAGCTGGAAGTCCGCCAGCGTCTGGCCGAACATGCGGCGCTTCTTCGAATGGGCGATCGCTTCCGCCAGCGCGCGCCGGCCCATGCCGAGCGCCGCCCCGGCCACCGAGGCGCGGAATATGTCGAGCGTGCGCATCGCGAGCTTGAAGCCGCCGTTGAGCTCACCCAGCTGCGCGGTGCGCGGCACGACGCAGTTCTCGAAGCGCAGCGTGGCCAGCGGGTGCGGCGCCATCACGTCGATGTGCGCGGAGGTGTCGAGGCCCGGCGTCTTCGCATCGACGATGAAGGCGGTGATGCCGCGCGTGCCGCCCGCCGGGTCGGTCTTCGCGAACACGCAGTAGAAGTCGGCGATGCCGCCGTTGCTGATCCAGGTCTTCTCACCGTCGAGCTTCCAGCCGTCGGCGGTCGCTTCGGCGCGCATCGCCATCGCGCCCACGTCGGAGCCGGCTTCGGGCTCGCTGAGCGCGAAGGCCGCGATCTTGCTGCCCTTGGCCACGGCGGTCAGGTAGTCGGCGTGTTGCTGCGGCGTGCCTGCGAGCGTGATCGCACCGCTGCCCAGGCCCTGCATCGCGAAGGCGAAGTCGGCCAGCGGCGAGTGGTAGGCGAGCGTCTCGCGCAGCAGCACCAGGGCGCGCGAGTCGAGCCGCTCCAGTGCGCCACCGGAACTGCCCGGTACGCAGTAGCGCAGCCAGCCGCCGGCGCCGAGGCGCTGGACCCAGTCGCGGCAGGCCGCGCGGTCGTCATGCTCGTCGACCTGCTGCGCGTCGGCCCAGGGCAGCAGGCCGTCGGCCAGCGCGCGGTGTGCGTCGTCGAAGAAGGGCAGCGCAAGGTGCGCCGTCGAAGGTGGTGCGGGAGCCTTGGTCAACATCGCGTCAGTCCCCGCCGAAGACCGGCTTGCGCTTGGCGGCGAAGGCTTCGTAGGCGCGCTTGAAGTCCTCGGTCTGCATGCAGATGGCCTGTGCCTGCGCTTCGGCTTCGATGGCCTGGTCGATGGTCATCGACCATTCCTGCGACAGCATCGTCTTCGTCATGCCGTGCGCGAAGGTCGGGCCTTCGGCGAGGTCGCGCGCGACCTTGGTGGCAGCCTCGAGCAGCGCATCGCTTTCGTGCAGTGCGTTGAAGAAACCCCACGAATGGCCTTCCTGCGCCGTCATCGCGCGGCCGGTGAAGAGCAGCTCCGACGCGCGGCCCTGGCCGATCACGCGCGGCAGCAGCGCGCACGCGCCCATGTCCGCGCCGGCGAGGCCCACGCGAGTGAACAGGAAAGCGGTGCGCGTGGCGGGCGAGCCGTAGCGCAGGTCGCAGGCCAGCGCGATCATCGCGCCGGCACCTGCGCACACGCCGTCGATCGCGCCGACGATGGGCTGCGGGCAGGCGCGCATCGCCTTCACCAGATCGCCCGTCATGCGCGTGAACTCCAGCAGCTCGGGCATGCGCATGCCGGTCAGCGGGCCGATGATCTCGTGCACGTCGCCGCCGGAGCAGAAATTGCCGCCAGCGCCGGTCACGACGATCGCCTTCACGTCGGTGGCGTAGACCAGCGCGCGGAACAGGTCGCGCAGCTCGCTGTACGAGTCGAAGGTCAGCGGGTTCTTGCGATCGGGCCGGTTCAGCGTGATGGTGCCCACGCCGGCGTCGAAGCTCCATGCGAAGTGCTCCGCCTTGTAGGCCGCCTTGGGTTCGAATTGCGCGCGCATGGGATTGCCCGCGCCGATGTAGTGCTTCATTCGGTCTCCGCCATCAGTAGTTGGTTGTGCGAGTGCTGCTTGACCTTGCCCAGCAGCTTGTGCAGTTGCGCGATCTCCTTGGCGCTGAGGCCCGCGAAGGCCTCGACGATCCAGTCCTCGTGCTGCTGCGCCATTTCATTGAAGAGCTTGCGCCCGCGCGGCGTGAGGCGCACGCGCCACGCGCGGCGGTCGCCCTCCACGTTGATGCGCTCGACCAGCCCTTCGGACACGAGCTGGTCGGTGATGCCGGTCACGTTGCCGCCTGTCACCATCATGCGGCGCGAGAGCTCGTTCATCTTGAGGCCCTCGGGCGAGCGCTCGAGCTGCGACATCAGGTCGAAGCGCGGCAGCGTGGTGGCGAACTGCGAGCGCAGTTCGTTGCGAACCTGCTTCTCGATCAGCTGGGTGCAGGTGAGCAGCCGAAGCCACAGCCGCAGCGCCTCGGGATGTTCGCTGTGCGCGCGCGCTTCGAGGTCCATGTCAGTGCGTCTCCTCGCTGTTCTGCGCGGCCATCGCCGCATTGGCGGCGGCCGCGAGCTGCTGCTGCTTGGCGATCTCGCGGTACATCTGGTCGCGCCCGCTCAGGTACTGCCGCGGCCATTCGATGTCGCGGCTCTGCAGCTTGGCGGCTTCGTGCAGGGTCCAGGCAGGGTCGGCAAGATGCGGGCGCGCGATGGCGCACAGGTCGGCGCGGCCGGCCGCGATGATGCTGTTGGCCTGGTCGGCATCGGTGATGGCGCCCACCGCGATGGTCGAGATGCCGACCTCGTTGCGGATGCGGTCGGAGAACGGCGTCTGGTACATGCGGCCGTACACCGGTTTCGCGGCGCGCGTGGTCTGGCCGGAAGACACGTCGATGAAGTCGGCGCCGGCCTCCTTGAACAGGCGCGCGACCACGATGGCGTCGGCATCGGTGTTGCCGCCGGGCGCCCAGTCGTGCGCCGAGATGCGCACGCTCATCGGCCTGTCGGCGGGCCATGCGGCGCGCATGGCGCGGAACACTTCTAGGGGGTAGCGGCAGCGCGCCTCGATGTCGCCACCGTATTCGTCGGTGCGCAGGTTGGTGAGCGGGCTGATGAAGGCCGACAGCAGGTAGCCGTGCGCGCAGTGCAGCTCGAGCCAGTCGAAGCCGCACTCGGCGGCGCGGCGGGTCGAGTCGACGAACTGGTCGCGCAGCGTGTCCATCTCGGCGCGGGTGATGGCGGCGGGTAGCTGGTTCTGTTCGCCGTAGGGCAGCGCGCTCGCGCCCAGCAGCGGCCAGTTGCCGCTTTCGAGCGGCTCGTCGGTGCCTTCCCAGCCCACGCGGGTCGAGCCCTTGGGTCCGCTGTGGCCGAGCTGCATCGCGATCTTGGCGCTCGACTGCGTGTGCACGAAGTCGACGATGCGCTTGAAGGCGGCCTGCTGCGCGTCGTTGTAGAGGCCCGTGCAGCCGGGCGTGATGCGGCCTTCGGGCGTCGGGCTCGTCATTTCGACGAACACCATGGCGGCACCGCCGAGGGCGCGCGCGCCCAGGTGCACCAGCAGGAAGTCTTGCGGCACGCCGTCGACCGCGCTGTAGGTGGCCATGGGCGACACCAGGATGCGGTTCTTCAGCGTGAGCCCGCGCACCTTCAGCGGCATGAGCATCGGCGGCATCGCCTTGCCGCCTGCGAGCCACTGCTCGTAGCCGCTGAGCCACTGCGTGTCGCGCAGGCGCAGGTTCTCGTGGCTGATGCGCTGCGAGCGGGTGAGCAGCGAGTATGCGAACTGCTCGATCTGCATGCCCGTGTAGCGCGGCACGTTCTCGAACCACTCCGTGGAGTTGCGCGCGGCATTCTGGATCTTCAGCACCTCGACGCTGCGGCGCGCCTCGTAGCCTTCGAGCACGTGGTCGACCGTGCCGCCCTGTGCGAACTCGTTGGCCAGGTCGATCGCGTCTTCCAGCGCCAGCTTGGTGCCCGAGCCGATCGAGAAGTGCGCCGTGTGTGCCGCATCGCCCATCAGCACCACGGGCACGCTGCGGCCCTCGACGTCGATGCGATGCGTCCAGCGCTCGCACACCACGCGCGGAAAGCGGATCCAGTTGGCCGAGCCGCGCAGGTGCGTGGCGTTGCTGATGAGCGAATGGCCGCCGAGGTACCTGGCGAAGAGCTTCTCGCAGAAGGCGATGGCCTCGGGCTGCTCCATCTGGTCGAGGCCGTGGGCCTTCCAGACGGCCTCGGGCGTCTCGACGATGAAGGTCGAGGTCTTGTCGTCGAACTGGTAGGCATGCGCCTGAAACCAGCCGTGCTCGGTCTGCTCGAAGGCGAAGGTGAAGGCGTCGAAGGTCTGGTGCGTGCCCAGCCACACGAAGCGGCAGTTGCGCAGGTCGATGTCGGGCCTGAACACGTCGGCGTAGCGCTGGCGGATGCGGCTGTTGAGGCCGTCGCTGGCGATCACCAGGTCGGCCTTGTACTTGGCGGCCATCGCCTGGTCGTCGGAGACGTCGGTCTCGAACACCAGCTCGACGCCCAGCTCGAGGCAGCGCTCCTGCAGGATGTTGAGCAGTCGCTTGCGGCCGATGCCGCAGAAGCCGTGGCCGCCCGAGCGCACCTGGCGGCCCTTGAAGAAGACCTGGATGTCGTCCCAGTGGTGGAACTCGTTGCCGATGAGTGCCGCGGTCGGCGCATCGGCCGCGCGCAGGTTGGCCAGTGTCTGGTCGCTCAGCACCACGCCCCAGCCGAAGGTGTCGAAGGGACGGTTGCGTTCCACCACGGTGATCTGCAGCGCCGGGTTGCGCGCCTTCATCAGCAGGGCGAAGTACAGGCCTGCCGGCCCGCCGCCGATGCACAGGATGCGTTGGAGGTCCGAGGCGGGAGCGGACTTGGACGGGTCGAGGCTGTTCATGGCTAAATAGTTTAGACATAAACAATCCATTGTCAATCCGGGTTCGCGCAGGCCCGAAGCCGCCTCAGATCGCGGCTTGCGCCGACACGGGAAGTCATGCAAAAGCTTGGAAAAATCAATACCATGGCTGCCATGCAACACTTGATACCCAAGATCGAGTCGCAGCTGGCGTCGCTGCCTGTCCCTATCGCGCTCGAGCTGCCCGATGGCCGGCGCGTCGCACAGGCCGGAGCCCGCGTCACCCTGGCCTTCAAGGAATGGACGGTGCTGGCCAAGCTGGCGGCACGGCAGGTGGGCGCCATCGGCGAGGCCTACGTCGAGGGCAAGGTGCAGATCGAAGGCGCCATGCGCGACCTGATCGACGCCACGGTCGGCATGCTCCCCGGCAACCCGGCGGAGACCGACACCGGCTGGTGGAGCCGCCTGCAGCGCCGGGCCAAGTCGCACGGCTCGCACTCGCTGCGCAAGGACGCGGCGCAGATCGAGTTCCACTACGACGTCTCCGACGACTTCTACGCGCTGTGGCTCGACCCGCGCCGCGTGTATTCATGCGCCTACTTCCGCACGCCCGACCTCACGCTGGCACAGGCGCAGGAAGCCAAGCTCGACCACATCTGCCGCAAGCTGATGCTGCAGCCGGGCGAGCGCTACCTCGACATCGGCTCCGGCTGGGGCGCCCTGCTGCTGTGGGCCGCAGAGCACTACGGCGTGGACGCCACCGGCATCACGCTGTCGAAGAACCAGCATGCGCACGTGCAGCGGCTCATCGAGGAGAAAGGGCTACAGGGCCGGGTGCGCGTCGAGCTGCGCGACTACCGCGAAGTGCCCACCGACAGGCCCTTCGACAAGATTTCCTCCGTCGGCATGTTCGAGCACGTGGGTGCGGCCAACATGCCGACCTACTTCCGCAAGATCCATGCGCTGCTGAAGCCCGGCGGCCTGGTGATGAACCACGGCATCACCTCCGGCGAGCTCAACTACCGGCAGCTCGGCGCCGGCATGGGCGACTTCATCGAGAAGTACATCTTCCCGGGTGGCGAGCTGCTGCACGTGACGCACGTGCTGCGCGAGACGGCCGCGGCCGGCCTGGAGATGGTCGATACCGAAAGCCTGCGGCCGCACTACGCGCGCACGCTCTGGGCCTGGTCGGACGCGCTGGAGTCGCAGCTCGACACGGCGCGGGAAGTGCTGCAGCGAAGCGGAGGCCGCCAGAAGGAAAACGCGGAACGCATCCTGCGCGCCTACCGCCTCTACCTCGCGGGCTCCGCCATGAGCTTCGAGCAGGGCTGGATCTCGCTGCACCAGATGCTTTCCACCAAGCCCGACGGCAAGGTCGAACACGGCGTCCTTCGCGGCGCTCAATCGGTGTACCCTTTTGCGCGTGACTACATCTACAACAAGTGAGTGAGAACACCATGCTCTATCGATTCCAGTCCCGGGCCGCGCCCGATTTCGTGATGCTCGAAGTGCATGCGCGCCAGTTGCTCGAGATCGTCGGCAAGTCCGCTGCCCCGCAGGGCATCATCACCGTCGAGCAGATCCCCGGCGCCATCTCGGCCCTCGAGGCCGCCCTGGCACGCGAGGCCTCCAACTCCCACAACAACGACGACTACGCCGTCGAAGGCCACGCCAACGAGGCCGAGAAGCAGCACGTCGGCCTGCATCAGCGCGCGATCCCGCTGCTGCACATGCTCAAGGACTCGCTGGCCGAAAAGAAGGACGTGACCTGGAAGACCTGATCACCAAAGATCAGCCGCCCCCGGCCCTTTCGTGAAACACCACGGACCCGGCTCTGCCGGTCCGTCGGTGTTGCCCCCTGCAAGGGGGTTGGCGAAGCGACACGAAGTGCGCGCAGCCTGGGGGTCAGTCGACTTTTGCTCCGGAGTCCTTGACCACCTTCGCCCACTTCACATGCTCGCTCGCAATGAGCTTCGTGAAGTCCGCAGGCGAGTTCCCGCTCGGGATCGCGCCCTGCGCGAGCATCTTCTCCTTCATGGCCGGCGTGCCCAGCGCCTTGGCCACTTCCTGCTGGATGCGGTTCACGATCTCCGGTGACGTGCCCGCCGGCGCCAGCAGCCCGAACCACGAGCTTGCCTCGTAGCCCTTGAGCGTCGGGCCGCCCACTTCCGCCACCGTCGGAATGTCGGGCAGGGCCGGCGAACGCTGTGCGCTCGTCACCGCCAGCGCGGTGAGCTTGCCGGCCTTGATCTGCGCCATCGAGGAGGGCAGGTTGTCGAACATCACGTCGGCATTCCCGCCCACCATGTCCAGCAGCGCCGGGCCCGAGCCCTTGTACGGGATGTGGGCCATGAAGGTGCCCGTCATGCTCTTGAACAGCTCGCCCGCCAGGTGGATCGAGGTGCCGCTGCCGCTGGAGGCCATGTTCAGCTTGCCGGGGTTGGCCTTGGCGTACTTGATGAAGTCCTGCACGTTGTGGATGTTCAGCGACTTCGCCTTGTCGGCGTTCATCTCCATCACGTTCGGCACGGCGGCCACCAGGGTGATCGGCGCGAAGTCCTTGATCGGGTCGAAGGGCAGCTTGGGGTACAGCGCGCGGTTGATGCCGTGCGTGCCCACCGTGCCCATCAGCAGCGTGTAGCCGTCGTTCGGCGCGCGCGCCACGATCTCGGCGCCCACGTTGCCGCCGGCGCCCGCGCGGTTGTCCACGATGAACTGCTGGCCGAAGGCCTTCGAGAGTTCGGGCGCGATGGCGCGCGCCAGGATGTCGGTGGTGCCGCCGGCCGCGAAGGGCACGACGATGCGCACCGGCTTGGTCGGCCAGGTGCCCTGGGCCCACGAGGGAGCGGCGATGAGGGTCAGCGCGGCGGCGGCGGATGCGGCCAGCGCGGTGCGGCGATTCAGTGAGAGAAAGGTCTGATGGGTCATGCGCGCGTTTGTACAGGCGCGCGCCTCCGCCGTCGCGGGTGAAAACCCCGTGGCTGCGCGAGGGAGTTGGCAGCGCGCGGGCCGCGGCGCTTCAGGCCACCTGCATCCGCTGCGCGAAGCGCTCCTCGCGGAAGCGCTCCAGCACGAAATCGATGAACACCCGCGTCTTCGGCGGAAGCAGCTTCTTGCTCGGGTAGTAGAGCCACACCGCCCCCGCATCCTGGTACCAGTCGGGCAGCAGGCGCATCAGCTCGCCGCTGCGCAGCCCGCGCTCCACGAAGGGCAGCGGCAGCATCGCCGCGCCCAGCCCCATCAGCGCGGCATGCGCGATCGCCTCGGGGTCGTTGAAGATGGCGCGCGGCCGCGGCAGCTCGACGCTGACCTCGCCTTCGCCTGTGCCTCCGCCTGCGCCGCGCACGCGCCGCAGCGTCCAGCCGCGCACGCGCCCCGTTGGCGACGAGCGGCGCATCAGCGTGTCGAGCGCCGCCAGGTCCGACGGATGCCGGGGCGGCTTGCGCCCCTCCATGTATGCGGGCGAGGCCACCGCCACCACGTGGATGCGCGCCAGCTCGCGCGCCACCAGTCCGGCCGGCAGTTCGATGCCGCCGCCGATGGCCGCGTCGAAGCCTTCGCCCACCAGGTCGACCTGCTGGTTGTCGAAGTGCCAGTCGGGCACGATGGCCGGGTAGCGCGCGAGGAACCCGCCCATCATCGGCAGCACGTGCTCGCGCCCGAACGCCTGGCCCATGCTCACCTTCAGCGTGCCCGAGGGCTGGCCGTCGTCGGTGTCGACGCCGGCCACCGCCTCGCGCAGCGTGGCCAGCGCGCCGCCGATCTGCGCGAGGAAGCGCTCCCCGCCCTCGGTCAGCTTCAGGCTGCGCGTGCTGCGCTGGAACAGCCGCAGGCCCAGCCGCGCCTCCAGCCGCGCCACGTTCTTGCTGACGGCCGCCGGCGTCAGGCCCAGGCGCCGTGCGGCCTCGGAGAAGCTGCCGCCCTCGGCGCTCTGCACGAAGGATTCGAGGTGATTCAGCGGTTCCATGGCCGCATTGTGGCGCCCATCTTCAACCATTGGTTGAATCTGATTGACTGGATTGACGGCTACCGGAGAAGGAATGAAGCGCCCAAACTGAGGCCTTCTTCTTCCACCATTGCACAGGAAAAAATCATGGCCTCCAGCACCGCTTCTTCCTCCTCCTCGTCTTCTTCCCCCATCCTGGCCGGCAAGGTCGCCTTCGTCACCGGCGGCTCGCGCGGCATCGGCGCGGCCATCGTGCGCCGCCTGGCACACGACGGCGCCGCCGTGGCCTTCAGCTACGCCGCCTCGGCCGCACCGGCCGAGGAACTGGTGCGCAGCATCCAGTCGGAAGGCGGTCGCGCCCTGGCGCTGAAGATCGACAGCGCCGACGCCGCGGCCCTGACCGCCGGCATCGACGAAGCCGCCCGCACCTTCGGCAGGATCGACATCCTCGTGAACAACGCCGGCGTGTTCCTCGGCGGCACCCTCGACGATTTCTCGCTCGAGGACTTCGACAAGACGCTGGCCATCAACGTGCGCGCCGTCTTCGTCGCCGCCAAGGCGGCCTCGCGCCACATGGGCGAGGGCGGCCGCATCATCAACATCGGCAGCACGAATGCCGAGCGCATGCCCTGGCCCGGAGGCAGCGCCTACGCGATGAGCAAGTCGGCGCTGGTCGGCCTGGTGCAGGGCCTGTCGCGCGACCTCGGCCCGCGCGGCATCACGGTCAACAACGTGCAGCCCGGCCCGGTCAACACCGACATGAACCCCGTCGACGGCCCCAACGCCGCCTCGATGCACGGCCTGATGGCGCTGGCCCGCCACGCCCGTCCGGAAGAAATCGCCGGCATGGTCGGCTACCTGGCCAGCCCCGAAGCGGGCTTCGTGACCGGCGCGAGCCTCAACATCGACGGCGGCTTCGCGGCTTGACTCGGTTCGCCCCCAGGCTGCGCGCGCTTCGTGTCGCTTATGGGCCGTGGCCTGCTTGTGGAGCGGTCAGGGTGTGCCGCGCTGCACTGCCTCGATGAGCTTGTCGAGGGTGGTGTCGAGCTGCGCCAGTTCGACCGCACCGATGCCGCCGAACAGTGCGACTTCGCGCTCTCGGCCGAGCGCGCCCACCGTTTCGTGCAGCGCCTTGCCTGCGGCGGTGAGATAGAGGCGGCTGCTGCGCCGGTCGGTCGGGTCGTCGTGGCGCTGTACGCGCCTGTGGCGCCGCAGGCCGGCCAGCGCGCGGCTCACTGCCATCTTGTCGAGGCCGGTCTGGTCGGCGACCTGCGTGGCGTTGAGCCCGGGCTGCGCGGCGAGTACGGCCATCGTGCGCCATTCGTTGAGCGTGAGCCGGTGCTCGCGGCCCACGCGTTCATGGAAAGGCCGCGCCGTGAGATTCACGACCCGCACCAGCTTGAAGAAGAGCGGGTCCATCGCTTCCGGCGAGGCGGCCTGCCTTCAGCCCACCAGCTTCTTCGCCGCGGCCACGATCGCTTCCGTGCCGACGCGTGACTGCGCCTCCAGCACCGGCGCATAGCCCACCGGAATGCGCGGCGCGCCCAGCCGCGCCACGCGGCAGCCGGTGGCCTCCGCTGCACTCGCCGCGATCTCCGCGCCGAAGCCCGCCGCCTGCACCGCCTCGTGCACCACCAGCAGCCGGCCGGTGCGCGCGCACGACGACAGCACCGTCTCGCGGTCCCACGGCCACAGCGTGCGCAGGTCGATCAGGTCCGCCGCGATACCTTCGGCCGCCAGCGCGTCGCAGGCCGCCGAGCAGGCCTGCATCTGCCGGCTCCAGCTCACCAGCGTGAGCGCATCACCCTCGCGCACGCGCGCCGCCTTGCCCAGCGGCACGGCGATGCCTTCGTCGACCTCGCCGCGCGCGCCCCACAGCGTCTTGTGCTCGATGTAGACCACCGGGTCGCCGCACTGCAGGGCGGAGCGCAGCAGCCCGTGGTTGTCCTGCGGCGTCGAGGGGCACACCACCACCACGCCCGGCAGGTGCGCGAACCAGGCTTCGAGCGACTGCGAATGCTGCGCCGCCGAGGCGTCCCAGATGCCGCCGGGCATGCGCGCCACCAGCGGCACGCGGCCCTGGCCGCCGAACATGAAGCGGTTCTTGGCGGCCTGGTTCACCAGCTCGTCCATGCCGCACAGCGCGAAGTCGACTACGCGCATCTCGACCACCGGCCGCAGCCCCGCGAGCGCCATGCCCACGCCGGCGCCCATGATCGCCGCCTCGCTGATCGGCGTGTCGATCACGCGACCTTCGCCGAAGCGCTGCTGCAGTCCCTTGTACTGGCCGAAGATGCCGCCGCGGCCCACGTCCTCGCCGAGCACCACCACGCGCGGATCGGCTTCCATCTCGCGCTGCAGGGCGAGCAGGGCGGCTTCCGAATAGCTCAGTTCGTGCTTCATCGCCACTGGCCCTCCCCGACGGTCTGCACGTCGGTGAAGGCGGCGGCCGGCTCGGGCCACGGGGCCGCGTCGGCGACCGCGAGGGCGGTGTCGACCTCGTCGCGCGCGGCGTTCTCGATGGCGTCGAGCGTCGCGGCGGCGACGCCGGCCGAAAGCAGATGGCCGCGCGCCCGGGCGATCGGATCGGTCTCGAGCGCAGCGGCCAGCTCGGCCGGATCGCGGTACGCCGCCACGTCGACCGATACATGCCCCTTCACGCGATAGGTCAGCGCATGCAGCAGGCGCGGCCCGCCGCCGGTGCGCACCTCGGCCACCAGCTTCGCGGCGGCAGCGTGCACCGCGAACACGTCGTTGCCGTCGACCTGCGTGGACGCGATGCCGAGCGACTCGGCGCGCGCGGAGGCGCCTTCGCCGGCCGTCATCGGGCCGCTCGCGGTGGTCGCGCTCCAGCGGTTGTCCTCGCAGACGAAGAGCACCGGCAGCTCATACACGCGCGCCCAGTTCAGCGCTTCAAGGAAAGGCCCGCGGTTGATCGCGCCGTCGCCGAAGAAGCAGACGGTGATGTCGTCGCTCTTCTTCAGAAGCTTCTGCGCGTGCGCCGCGCCCACCGCGATCGGCAGCCCCGCCGCCACCACGCCGTTGGCGCCCAGCATGCCGACCGAGAAATCCGCGATGTGCATCGAGCCGCCCTTGCCGCCGTTGAAGCCGGTGGCCTTGCCGAACAGCTCGCACATCATCCGCGCGAGGTCGGCGCCCTTGGCCAGCGTGTGGCCATGGCCGCGGTGGGTGGAGGTGAGGTAGTCGGCGGGGCGCAGGTGGGCGCAGACGCCGGCCGGCACCGCCTCCTGCCCGGTCGACAGGTGCAGCGGCCCGCGGACCTTGGCGGCCCCCGCCGCCTGCTGGCCGTACGCGCTCACGCCGCCCTGGCTGGCGGTCTCCGCCGCGTTCTCGAAGGCCCGTATCCGCACCATGGCGCGGTACAGGGCCACACCCGCGCCATGCGCGCCATGGGCGGCGCTGCTGGAAATGCTCGAGTCCATCTTGTCTCCGACGCCCTTGGAGCGGGCGTTCCGGAAAAAATCGTATCAAGCGAGACGGACTCGCGGCACCGGGCTTACCCGCCGCCGCCTCCTGCTTTCCCGCGGGTTTCAGGCCACCGGCGGTAGCCGGTCCAGCAGCTTGTCGAGCGTGATCGGGTAGTCGCGCACCCGCACGCCCGTCGCGTTGTAGACGGCATTCGCCACCGCCGCAGCGACGCCGCACATGCCGAGCTCGCCGACGCCCTTGGCCTTCATCGGCGAGGAGATCGGGTCGGTCTCGTCGAGGAAGACGACGTCCTGGTGCGGAATGTCCGCGTGCACCGGCACCTCGTAGCCCGCCAGGTCGTGGTTGACGAAGAAGCCGTGCCGCTTGTCGAGCGCGAGCTCCTCCATCAGCGCGCCGCCCACGCCCATCGTCATCGCGCCGATCACCTGGCTGCGCGCGGACTTCGGGTTCAGGATGCGCCCCGCGGCGCACACCGCGAGCATGCGCCGCACGCGGATCTCGCCGGTGGCCGCGTCGACGCCGACTTCCACGAAATGCGCGCCGAAGGTCGACTGCTGGTACTTCTTGTCGAGGTCGCCGAATTCGATGCTGTCCTCCACCACCAGCCCCTGCGCGCCGGCCGCTTCGGCCAGCGGCACCGCGCGCGAGCCGGCGCGCACCATGCCGTCCGCGAACTCCGCCTCGGCCGCCGGAAGGCCCAGCCTGGAGGCGACCGCTTCGCGCAGCTTCATGCATGCGGCGAAGACGCCCGAGGTCGAGCTGTTGGCGCCCCATTGCCCGCCGGAGCCGGCCGAGACCGGGTGCGCCGAGTCGCCCAGGCGCACCAGCACCTTGTCGAGCGGCACGCCCATGGTCTCGGCAGCGGTCTGCGCGATGATGGTGTAGGTCCCGGTGCCGATGTCCGTCATGTCGGTCTCCACCGTGACCATGCCGCGGTTGTCCAGGCGTACGCGCGCGCCCGACTTCGTGACCAGGTTGTTGCGGAACGCGGCCGCCACGCCCATGCCGACGAGCCAGCGGCCGTCGCGCTGCTGCCCCGGCGCCGGGTTGCGCCTGTTCCAGCCGAAGCGCTCGGCGCCGGTGCGCAGGCATTCGATCAGCCTGCGCTGGGAGTAGGGGCGCTGCGGTTTCTCGGGATCGACCTGCGTGTCGTTGAGCACGCGGAACTCGACCGGATCGATGCCCAGCTTCTCGGCCATCTCGTCCATGGCGATCTCCAGCGCCATCATGCCGGGCGCCTCGCCGGGCGCGCGCATCGCGTTGCCCTCGGGCAGATCGAGCACGGCCAGGCGCGTGGTCGTGAGGCGGTTCGCGCCGGCGTACAGCAGCCGGGTCTGGTTCACGGCGGTCTCCGGCTGGCCGCCCGGCAGGTCGCCCGACCAGCCTTCGTGGGCGATGGCGGTGAGCCTGCCGTTCCTGCCCGCGGCCAGGCGGATGCGCTGGATGGTCGCGGGCCGGTGCGTGGTGTTGTTCGCTATCAGCGGCCGCGGCAGCGCCACCTTCACCGGGCGCCGGGCTGCGCGCGCCCCCAGTGCCGCGAGCAGCGCGTCGGCCCGCACGAAAAGCTTGCCGCCGAAGCCGCCGCCGATGAAGGGCGAGATCAGCCGCACGTTCGCCTTCGGGATGCCGAGCGTCTTGGCGACGTCGCCGGCGCCCCAGGCGATCATCTGGTTCGAGGTCCAGATGGTGAGCTTGTCGCCCTGCCACTGCGCGATGGAGGCGTGCGGCTCCATCATCGCGTGCGACTCGTCGGGCGTGGTGTAGGTCGCGTCGAGCTGCACGGGGGCGGCCGCGTAAGCGCTGGCGAAATCGCCCGTCCTGGTCTGCGGCTCGCCAGAGAAGGGGGTGGCTGCGGGCATCTGCGCCGCGTCCTTCTCGGCGGCCAGGTCGAAGCGGCCGGACGTGCGTTCGTACTCGATGCGCAGCAGCTGCGCCGCCGCGCGCGCCTGCTCGAAGGTCTCGGCCACGACCAGCGCCACCGCCTGGTGGTAGTGGTCGATCTCAGGGCCGCCCAGGAGCTTTGCCGTATTGAAGTCGCCCTTGGCGAGCTTGCCCGCATTGCGCGCGGTGACGATGGCCAGCACGCCCGGCGCCGCCCGGGCGGCGGCCAGGTCCATCGACGCGATGCGGCCCTTCGCGATGCCTGCGCCCACCACGTAGCCGTAGGCTGCGCCGGGCATCTCGGTGTTGCGCTCGTAGGCATAGCGCGCGGTGCCGGTGGTCTTCATCGGGCCGTCGATGCGGTCCGTGGGCCTGCCGATGATCTTCAGCTGGTCGATGGGGTTGGTCGTGGCGGGGGTGTCGAATCTCATGGTCAGCTCCTCGCTTGCGTGATGGCAGCGGCCAGCGTGCGCTCGGCGAGCTGCAGCTTGAACGCGTTCTCGTGGGTGGGTTGCGCGTCGGCGAGCAGCCGCGCGGTCACGGCCTTCGCGCCCTGCGGCATGGCGGATTCGGCAGCCTCCATGCGCCACGGCTTGTGCGCGACGCCGCCGAGCGCCACCCGGCCGGACCCGTCGCGCTGCACGATGGCCGCGACGGACACCAGCGCGAAGGCGTAGGAGGCGCGGTCGCGCACCTTGCGGTAGACGTGCGTGCCGCCGACCGGCTTCGGCAGGGTCACGCCGGTGATGAGCTCGTCGCGCTCCAGCGCCGTCTCGATGTGGGGCGTGTCGCCGGGCAGGCGGTGGAAGTCGGCGATCGGGATCACGCGGGTGCGCCCGTCGGGCCGCACGGTCTCGACCGAGGCGTCCAGCACGCGCATCGCCACGGCCATGTCGCTGGGGTTGGTGGCGATGCAGGATTTGCTGCCGCCGATCACCGCGAGCTGCCGCGTCACGCCGCCGATGGCGCTGCAGCCGCTGCCGGGGCGGCGCTTGTTGCAGGGCTGGTCGGTGTCGTAGAAGTAGGGGCAGCGCGTGCGCTGCAGCAGGTTGCCCGCGGTGGTCGCCTTGTTGCGCAGCTGGCCCGATGCGCCGGCCAGCAGCGCGCGGGAGAGCACGCCGTAGTCGCGGCGCACGCGCTCGTCGGCCGCCAGGTCGGTGTTGCGCACCAGCGCGCCGATGCGCAGGCCGCCCTCGGGCGTCGGCTCGATGCGGTCCAGCGCCAGGCCGTTCACGTCGACCAGGTGCACCGGCGCCTCGATCTGCAGCTTCATGAGGTCCAGCAGGTTGGTGCCGCCAGCGATGAACTTCGCGCCGGGCCTGCCCGCGACGGCGGACGCGGCCTGCGCCGGGGTCGCGGCGCGCTCGTAGGTGAAAGCCTTCATGCCTTGCTCCCCGCCACCTCGGTGATGGCCTCGACGATGTTGGAGTAGGCGCCGCAGCGGCAGATGTTGCCGCTCATGCGCTCGCGCAGTTCCTCGGCCGAGAGGATCGGCCGGGCCGTGAGGTCGGCGCTCACGTGGCTCGGGATGCCGCGTTTGACCTCGTCGATCACCGCCACCGCCGAGCAGATCTGCCCCGGCGTGCAGTAGCCGCACTGGTAGCCGTCGTGCCTGACGAAGGCGGCCTGCATCGGATGCATGTTCTGCGGCGTGCCGAGCCCTTCGATGGTCGTGACCTGCGCACCCTCGTGCATCACGGCGAGCGTCAGGCAGGAGTTGATCCGCCTGCCGTCGACGATGACCGTGCAGGCGCCGCACTGGCCGTGATCGCAGCCTTTCTTGGTGCCCGTCAGCTGCAGGTGCTCGCGCAGCGCGTCGAGCAGGGTGGTACGCGTGTCCACGTCGAGCGCGCGCGCCGTGCCGTTGACGTTCAGCGACAGCTTCGTGCGAAAGCCGCCCGCCGCGCTGGCGGCAGTTGGGGACGCGGGCGCGGGCTGCGCCGATGCGGGCGTCGCGTTGGACGCGGAAACCGCCGCGGCGGTTGCGGCGCCGACGATGAGGGCGTCGCGCCGCGAGATCATTGGGGTCGTGGGACTGTCCATGTCAGCTCCTGCTGTTCGAGGTTCGTGGGGATGGCCAATACCGCTCATATCCCGGGCGATGGGCGGCGTCGGTAGGAAAACGGCGGCTGTTGTCCCCTGCTCGCGGCTTCTTCGGCGCACCGGGGCTCGCGGCTTGCGAAAATGGTTCTCAGGTTCTCACCCTTGCAGCGCGCGGAGGGAACGAGCCGCTCGATTCCCATTCTTCTGGAGCCGCGCGGGGATCGATAGCGCGATCCTCTTCGTTTCTTGCCTGATCCGATGAGGCCTCAGGCGCGGCGGGCTTCGGCCGCGCCCCCGCCTTCCGCACCCGCACCCGCACCCGCATGCCCGTTCGCGCGCGCAGCTGTGCGCATGACCTCGATGTCCCGCCGGGGCGGGGCGCCGAACAGGCGGCTGTACTCGCGGCTGAACTGCGAGGGGCTTTCGTAGCCCACCTCGAAGGCGGCGCTCGCTGCGTCGAAGTGCTCGTTGAGCATCAGCCGCCTCGCCTCGTTCAGCCGCAGCCACTTCTGGTACTGCAGCGGGCTCATCGCGGTCAGCTGGCGGAAGTGGTGGTGGAAGGTCGGCGCACTCATCTGCACGCGGGCCGCGAGCTCGTCGATGCGCACGGCGGTCGCGTAGTTCAGCCTCAGCCAGTCGATGGCCCTGGCGATGCGGTGGCCCTGCCCGTCGACCGAGGCGATCTGCCGCAGCTTCGCAGCCTGGTCGCTCATCAGCAGCCGGTAGTGGATCTCGCGATGGATCATCGGCGCGAGCACGGGAATGGCCTCGGGTTCGTCCAGCAGCTCCACCAGCCGGGCGAGCGGCGCCAGCAGCGCCGGCGTCGCGTCGCCGAGTCCCACGCTGATGCCGAGCGGGCGCTCGCGCTGCGGCGGCAGGTTGCCCTGCGCGATGAGCTCGGCCAGCACGCGCACGTCGAGCTTGAGCATCAGGCCCAGGCAGGGCTGCCGCGGGCTCGCCGTCATCACCTCGGAGTTGGCGGGCATGTCCAGCGAGGTGACGAGGAAGCGCGAGGTGTCGTAGGGATAGGCATGGCCGCCCACCCACATCCGCTTCGCGCCCTGCGCGACCAGCACGATGCTCGGCTCGACCATGCAGACCGTGGGCGGCGCGGGCGCCTCGCGCCTGAAGAAGCTGAGGTTCGCGACGGGCGTCTCGTGGTCGCCCGGCGCGGGCGTGCGCGCGCCGATGATCCGCGCCATCGCCGACTGCAGGGCCCTGCACCGTGCCGAGGCGTCGGCGTCCTCCGTGTTCTGTCTGGGTGACATCTTGCTTGCTTCGAAACCTCGTCGGGACTCTACCCGCGGCTCGCCCCGGCATCCATGCGGCTGGCGCGTCTCCACAGGATCAGGCAAGAAATGCAGAGAAGCGGGCAAGCCCTGGCACCACCCGGCAGGGTGGCCACCCGCCTGCTCTCCTACATCGTTGCGAGACGTTTCTGCGAACCCGTGCAGGACAAATGCCCGACCCGCCTTGGGAGGCCCCGCTGCGCGAATGCATGTGGCATCGTGACGCCCTCCTTCCGCTGCCTGCCACCGCGCGCGCAAGCGGCCCCCAACAATCAGATCGCAGGAGGTTCATCCCATGATCAAGATCGGCATCGTCGACGACCACGCCGTCGTCCGCACAGGCCTGAAGTCGTTCTTCTCCACCTTCGTCGATTTCCGCGTGGTCGGCGAGGCCGGCAGCGGCCGCGAGGCCATCGACCTGGTGCGCACGACCGACATCGACGTGCTGGTGATGGATCTTTCCATGCCCGGCCAGAGCGGCATCGACGCGCTCGCCATGGTGCGCGCCAAGGCGCCCGACCTCGGCGTTCTCATCCTCAGCGGCTACCCCGAAGAACACTACGCGGTGAACCTGATCCGCCAGGGCGCCTCGGGCTACCTCAACAAGGAATGCGATCCCGAGGAGATCGCCAAGGCCATCCGCACCATCGCGCTGGGCCGCCGCTACATCTCGCCCTCGGTGGCCGAGCTGCTCGCGGGCCAGCTGGAGCGCAAAGACAACGCGCCGCCGCACGAGCACCTGTCGGAGCGCGAGTTCCAGGTTTTCCTGAAGCTGGCCAAGGGAGAGTCGGTGGGCGCCATCGGCGAGGCGCTGTCGCTCTCGGTGAAGACCATCAGCACCTACCGCACGCGGCTGATGGAGAAGATGAACCTCTCCACCAACAGCGACCTGACCTACTACGCGATCAAGACGCAGCTGATCGACTGATCGCTTGATCGGCTTATCGCTTGGGCAGGCAGTCTCCGCGTCCTGAGGTGCATCGCCCAAGGACGTTCAAGATCATCGTCTGGACTTTCGTCCTGACGCTGGCCGCCACGCTGCTGGTGCTCAACTTCACCAGCGGCGAGAAGAAGCTCGACGAGCAGGTCAAGCGCGAGTACGGGCTGCACGACGCGCAGTACCAGCGCGCGCTCGGCGTGATGCTCGGGCCTCCCATCACCGGCGGCAACCGGTTCGAGGCTTTCCAGAACGGCGACGAGATCTTTCCGCCGATGCTCGCCGCCATCCGCGGCGCCAGGCGGAGCATCACTTTCGAGACCTACATCTACTGGTCGGGCGACATCGGGCGCCAGTTTGCCGACGCGCTCTCCGAGCGCGCCCGCGCGGGCGTGAAGGTGCACGTGCTGCTCGACTGGGTGGGCAGCGCCAAGGTCGACGCCGACTTCGTGCGCGAGATGGAAAGCGCCGGCGTGCAGATCCGCAAGTTCCACAAGCCGAGCTGGTACGACATCGCGCGCATGAACAATCGCACCCACCGCAAGCTGCTGGTGGTCGACGGCAGCACCGGCTTCACCGGCGGCGTGGGCATCGCGCCCGAATGGACCGGCCACGCGCAGGACGCCCGGCACTGGCGCGATTCACACTACAAGGTCGAGGGACCGGTGGTGGCGCAGATGCAGGCCGTGTTCATGGACAACTGGGTGAAGGTGTCGGGCGACGTGCTGCACGGAGAAACCTACTTTCCGCCGATCGCCTCGGCGGGCGACGGGCGCGCGCAGATGTTCAGCAGCTCGCCCTCCGGCGGCAGCGAGAGCATGCACCTGATGTACCTGCTGTCGATCGCTGCGGCCACCAGGACCATCGACCTGTCGAGCGCCTACTTCGTGCCCGACGACCTGACCGTGGGCGCGCTGGTCGCGGCCATGCAGCGCGGCGTGCGGCTGCGCATCATCACGCCGGGTCCGATCATCGATTCGCAGACGGTGCGCGGCGCCTCGCGCGCGGCGTGGGGCCCCCTGCTGGAGGCTGGCGCCGAGATCAGCGAATACCAGCCGACCATGTTCCACTGCAAGGTCTTCACGGTCGATGGACTGCTGGTGTCCGTGGGCTCGACCAACTTCGACAACCGCTCCTTCCGCCTGAACGACGAGGCCAACCTCAACATCTACGACGAGGCCTTCGCCGCCCAGCAGACCGCGCAGTTCGAGGCCGACCTGCGCCTGTCGAAGCGCCTGACCTACGAGGCCTGGAAGGACCGCCCGCTGCGCGAGAAGGCGATGGAGCACCTGGCGGCGCTGCTGTCGTCGCAGCTCTAGGGTGAATCGACATTCAAACGGGGGCCGCGCGGGCACACTCGCGCGATGACCACCCAGCACGAACTTTCCATCGACGTGAAGCCCGGCATCGCGGTGTCGGCCCTCGCGATGTCGCCAGCCTCGGCCGAGGCCTGCCTGGTGCTCGCGCACGGCGCAGGCGCGGGCATGGCGCATCCCTTCATGCAGTCCGTGGCCAAGGGCCTCGCCGAGCGGCGCATCGCCACGCTGCGCTATCAGTTTCCCTACATGGAGCAGGGCAGCAAGCGCCCGGACGCACCTGCGCTGGCGCATGCCGCGGTGCGCGCGGCGGTGGCCTGCGCGTCGGCGCGCTTCGCGGGCGTGCGTCTCTTCGCGGGCGGCAAGTCGTTCGGCGGCCGCATGACCTCGCAGGCCCAGGCGCTGGAGCCGCTCGCGGCCGTCGAAGGGCTGGTCTTCCTCGGGTTTCCGCTGCACCCGTCGGGCGCGCCCGCGAAGGCGGCCGAGCGGGCGGCGCACCTGTGCGAGGTCGATGTGCCCATGCTCTTCGCGCACGGGCCGCGCGACACGCTCGCCGAGCCGGCACCCTTCGAGGACGCCGTGCAGGCGCTGGGTCCGCTCGCCACCGTGCTGGAGATCGACGGCGCCGACCATTCCTTCCATGTGCTCAGGCGCAGCGGCCGCACCGACGAGGAGGCGCTGGGCGAACTGCTCGACGGCATCGCGGTGTGGATGCAGGCCTGGCGCATCGACTGACGCCGGGCTGCGCGGGTCGTCCTACGTCGTGTCGCCCGACGCGACGACGCTGCGGCGCCGCGGATCTTTCAACGATGTGCCTTCACTGAACGGCAACCGAACTGAATTGAAAGGATCATCGCCATGGCATACGCAGATACCTCCCTCGACACCCTGCAGTCGACCGGCCCCGTGCTGGACAAGGACGAAGTGGTGGACGTGCTCAACGACCTGCTCGAGAACTCGCGTGACGGCGAATACGGCTTCCGCGCCTGCGCTGATGAAGTCGAGAGCCCCGCGGCGAAGCAGCTCTTCGCCAATCGCGCCGAGGAGTGCCGCAAGGCCGGCGCCGAGCTGATGGCGCTCATCGCGGCCTACGGCGGCGAGCCGGCCGACGGCGGCACCGCCGCCGGTGCGCTGCATCGCGGGTGGGTGCACGTGAAGGGCTCGCTCGGCGCGAACAGCGAACTCTCCATTCTCGAATCGTGCGAGCGCGGCGAAGACACCGGTGTCGCGCGCTATCGCAAGGCCCTGAAGCAGAACCTGCCGGCCGACGTCCGCAGCGTGGTCGCAGCCCAGGCCGAAGGCGCACAGCGCAACCACGACCAGATCCGCGACCTGCGCAACGCCGCGCGCGCCCGCGACTGATCGATCGCCATCGAGCGCTCAAGCGCTCGAGTGCAAGAAGGCCGGGCTCGCCCGGTCTTTTTCATGGGCGCCGCGCGCCTCGGGAATTCCCCGATGCCCATGATCCCGGCTCGATGGGATAGTTAGTTCGGCCTTCAAACTAACTAATTTCTTACTTGGCTGGCGCCTGCGGGCGAATCAATTCAGGAGAGACATCGATGCGACTGAAACAAACCCTGGCCGCCATGGCCTTCGCCACGGCACTCGGTTCCACGGCCGTGGGCGCGATGGCGCAGACCGTGGTCGGCGTGAGCTGGTCCAACTTCCAGGAAGAGCGCTGGAAGACCGACGAGGCGGCCATCAAGGCCGAGCTGGAGAAGCTCGGCGCCAAGTACATCAGCGCCGATGCGGGCGGCTCGCCCGAGAAGCAGCTGGGCGACATTGAGGGCCTGATGTCGAAGGGCGCGAAGGCGCTCATCGTGCTGGCGATGGACAAGGACGCCATCCTGCCGGCCGTCACCAAGGCCACGCGCCAGAAGGTGCCCGTGATCGCCTACGACCGGCTGATCGAGGCGCCCGGCGTCTTCTACATCACCTTCGACAACGTCGAGGTCGGCCGCATGGAGGCGCGCGAGGTCTTCAAGGTCAAGCCCAAGGGCAACTACGTGATCATCAAGGGCTCGCCCAGCGACCCGAACGCCGACTTCCTGCGCGCGGGCCAGCAGGAGGTGCTGGACGCCGCCATCAAGAAGGGCGACATCAAGATCGTCGGCGACGAATACACCGAAGGCTGGAAGCCCGAGGTCGCGCAGAAGAACATGGAGCAGATCCTCACCAAGAACGGCAACAAGGTCGACGCGGTGGTGGCCGCCAACGACGGCACGGCCGGCGGTGCGGTGGCGGCGCTCACGGCCAAGGGCATCCGCGGCATTCCGGTGTCGGGCCAGGACGCCGACTTCGCTGCGCTCAACCGCATCGCGCTGGGCACGCAGACCGCCACCATCTTCAAGGACTCGCGCGAGCTCGGCCGCGAAGCCGCCATCGCGGCCATCGCGCTGTCGCAGGGCAAGCCCGTCGACAAGGCCGCGCCGTGGAACTCGGGGCCGAAGAAGGTTTCGCTGCAGTCGCGCCTGCTGACGCCGGTGGCCGTGACCCGCGACAACCTCGACCTCGTGGTCAAGGCCGGCTGGATCAAGAAGGACGAGCTCTGCAAGGGCGTCTCGGGCGCCAGCGCGCCCGCGGCCTGCAAGTAACGCCGCACTACAGACGAGCAACGCGCCGGCGCCATCCACGGAAAGCGCGCCGGCCTTTCCTTTCCTTCCCATGCAACGCACCAGCTGCCGGCGCCTAGTGGCCCGGCCGGCAGGGGCCTGCGCATCTCTTCGTTTTGCGCGCAGTCCAGAAAAAGGATCCGAAACATGAGCAACCCATCGTCATCCACACCGGGCTGGTGGCGCCGCACCGGCGTCGACCTGCGGCTGATCCTGATGTGCGTGCTGCTGGTCGTCATGGCCGTGGTCTTCAGCGTGATGTCGGGCGGCGTGTTCCTCTCGCCCGAGAACCTCTACAACGTCGCGCAGCAGACGGCGGTGGTGGGCATCGTCTCCACCGTGATGGTGCTGATCATCGTGGCGCGCCACATCGACCTGTCGGTGGGCTCGGTGATGGGCTTCGTGGGCGTGCTGATCGCCTACCTGCAGTACACCTCGGGCTGGTCGTGGCCCACGGCCTGCCTCGCGGGGCTCGCGGTGGCGCTGCTGGTGTCCATCTACCAGGGCTGGCTCACGGCGGTGCTGGGCGTGCCTTCGTTCGTGGTGACGCTGGGCGGGCTCATGTCCTTCCGCGGCGCGGCCTTCCTGGTGGCCGACGGCAAGACGCAGCCGGTGAACGACGAGTTCTTCCAGCGCCTGGGCGGCGGCTACGACGGCGGCATCGGCGTCACCGCGAGCTGGGTGCTCGCCGCGCTGGTGGCGGTGGTGCTGTTCGTGCGCATGGTGCAGAAGCGCCGCGCGCGCCAGCGCTACGACATGCCCACCGAGGCGCTGTGGCTCGACGTGCTCATCACGGCCGTGCCGGTGGCGGTGGTGTTCGGCTTCGCGTGGGTCATGAACAGCTACCAGATCTCGTCCAAGAACGAGCCGCAGGGCATTCCGATCCCGGTGCTGATCTGGGCGGTGGTGGCCATCGTGCTGTCGTTCATCGTGCACCGCACGCGCTTCGGGCGCTACGTGTTCGCGATGGGCGGCAACCCCGACGCGGCGGCGCTGGTGGGCATTCCGGTCAAGCGCGTCACGCTGATGCTGTTCGCGCTGCTGGCGGTGCTGGTCACCATCGCGGCCATCGTGTCGATCGCGCGCCTGAACGCCGGCACCAATTCGCTGGGCACGGGCATGGAGCTGTACGTGATCGCCGCGGCCGTCATCGGCGGCACCGCGCTCGCGGGCGGCAGCGGCTCGATCTTCGGCTCGGTGCTGGGAGCGCTCATCATGCAGTCGCTCGACAGCGGCATGCTGCTGCTGGACGTGCCCATCGGCAAGCGCATGGTCATCATCGGCCAGGTGCTGATCGTGGCGGTGGTCTTCGACGTGCTGTATCGCCGCAAGTTTGGGGAGAACTGAAATGGCAGCCATCGACACATCCAAACCCCTGGTGGAGCTGCGCGAGATCCGCAAGGCCTTCGGCGGCGTGAAGGCCGTGGACGGCGTGAGCGTGAACCTCTACCCCGGCGAGGTGGTCGCGCTGCTGGGCCACAACGGCGCGGGCAAGTCCACGCTGATGAAGATGCTCGCGGGCGCCTACCCCATCGACTCGGGCGACACGCTGATCGCGGGCGAGAAGGTCAACATCCGCACGCCGGCCGAAGCGCAGGCACAGGGCATCGAGACCATCTACCAGACGCTCGCGCTGGCCGACAACCTCGACTCGGTGGCCAACCTCTTCCTCGGCCGCGAGAAGATGACGCCGTGGAACACGCTCGACGACCACTTCATGGAAGTGCAGGCGCGCAAGGTGTTCCAGCGCCTGAACAGGAACTTCACCAACATCCGCGTGCCGGTGCGCCGGCTCTCCGGCGGGCAGCGGCAGGTGGTGGCGATCTCGCGCGCGCTGTACTTCAATGCGCGCATCCTCATCATGGACGAGCCCTGCGCCGCGCTCGGCCCCGAAGAGACGGCGATGGTCGGCGGCCTGGTGAAGCAGCTCAAGGCCGACGGCGTGGGCATCTTCCTGATCACGCACGACATGCCCGACGTGTTCTCGCTGAGCGACCGCCTCGCGGTGATGAAGAACGGCAGGCTCGTGGGCACCTACCGCACCGCCGACGTGACCGAGGACGAGGTGCTCGGGATGATCATTGCCGGCAAGCGGCCCGAGGGCAAGGAGCAGGCCCATCACGCGGACACCGCCGCCGCGGCTGCCTGAGCGAAGACCCGACGTGACCACCACCGCCGACCAGCAGCTCGTGAAGCGCATGAACCGCAGCGTGCTGCTGCGGCTGCTGCGCGCGCAGCCGGGTCTGTCGCGCGCGCGGCTGGCCGGCGAGAGCGGCCTCACCAAGTCGACGGTGAGCCTGCTGGTGCGCGAGCTGATCGACGAGGGATGGCTCAGCGAGGCCGGGGCGACCGTGGCCGACGGCCTGGGCCGGCCCTCCACGCCGCTGCAGATCGACGTGGGCGTGCGCGCGCTGATGGGCGTGGAGATCGCGGTGGAAACCGTGCGCCTCGTGTGCATGTCGCTGCAGGGCGATGTGCTGCATTCGCAGAGCCTCGACCTGACCGACGGTTCGCCCGCCGGCGTGTGCGCGCAGGTCGCGCGCATGGCGGCCGCCGGGCATGCGAAGCTGCAGCTGCTGGGCCTGCAGCTGTCGGGCATCGGCGTGTGCGTGCCCGGCGCGGTGGACGACTGCACCGGCGTGGTCCGCTTCGCGCCCAACCTCGGCTGGCGCAACGTGAGCCTGCTGCCCGCGCTCGAGCAGGCCTTCGAGGCCGCCGGCCTGCCCGGCGTGACCGTGCAACTGCAGAACGATGCCGACGCCGCCGCGCTCGGCGAGTACGAGTTCGCCGCCAGCGTGGGCCAGGAGGGCGAAGACCCGCTGGTCTTCGTCAACTGCGACGTGGGCGTGGGCGCCGGCGTGGTGCTCAACGACCGGCTCTTCACCGGCGCGCAGGGCATGGCCGGCGAGATCGGCCACACCATCCTCCAGCTCGACGGCCCGCTGTGCTCCTGCGGGCGGCGCGGCTGCGCCGAAGCCTTCTTCGGCTCGCGCGTGCTGGAGCGCGAAGGCGCCGACCTGAAGCGCGCCGCGGCCTTCTTCGGCGTGCTGCTGCAGAACCTGTGGGTCACCTTCAACCCGCGCGCCATCGTGCTCGGCGGCAAGGCCTGCGCCGACCACAAAGGCTTCGCGCAGGCGGCCTTCGAATGCGTGAAGCGGCATGCGGACGACGCCGGCATGCCGGCGCCCGAACTGCGCACCGCACGCTACGGGGAGCTCGCACCGGCCGTGGGTGCCGCCGCGCTCGCGCTGCATGAATACCTGAGACCGCTGCAGCCCGATGCGAAGGCGCGCCGGGCGCGCGCCGCCCGGGTTCTCGCCACAGCCTGAGCCATCGGCCTACGCGCGGCGCGCGTGCGGCGGAATAGCGTGCGAACTCCGTCCCTGGAGTTGCCGTCATGAATCCGCGCCCGCCCGGCCAGCCCGCCCGTTCCTCTTCCCATCCTTCCCCCGCCTCTTCTTCCTCTTCCTCCTCTTCCGTGCTGCTGGCCGTGGTGGCCGTGCTGATCGGCCTTGCCGGCCTGGCGCTCGCCGTCGCGGGCGCATGGCTGATCGCCCTCGGCGGCTCGTGGTACTACCTCGTGGCGGGGCTGGGGCTGGCGGCGGCGGCGCTGCTGCTTCGGCGCGGGGGCGCCGCCGGGTTGATGATGTACGCGGCCGTGGTGTTGCTCACGCTGGCCTGGGCCCTGTGGGAGGTGGGGCTCGACTGGTGGCCGATGGCCGCGCGCGGCGACGTGTTCTTCGTGGTCGGCCTGCTGCTGCTCACGCCATGGGTGGCGCGTCCGCTCGCCCTGCGCAATGCCGCGGGCGTGGGAAGCGCGCGCACCGTGCTCGGCGTGGTGCTCGCAGCCTTCCTGGTCGCGGCGGTGTTCTCGTGGATGCGCGAACCCCGCCGCATCGAAGGCATCGCGCCCTCGGCCGATGCGGCGGCCGCCACGGCGAACGCGCCCGCGGGCCCCGCGGGCCCCGCGGCCGCGGCGGACGAGTGGACGGCCTACGGCGGCACCGGCTTCGGCCAGCGCTACTCGGCGCTCGACCAGATCACGCCGCAGAACGTGGGGCAGCTCGAGGAAGCCTGGCACTTCCGTACCGGCGACGTGCGGGGCCAGCCCGGCGACCCCGAGGAGACGACCTTCGAGGTCACGCCGCTGAAGATCGGCGAGAGGCTCTTCCTGTGCACGCCGCACCAGTCGGTGATCGCGCTCGACGCCACCACCGGCCGGCAGGTGTGGCGCTACACGCCGCAGATCGCGGGGTCGCTCGCGCTGCAGCACCTGACCTGCCGGGGGCTCTCCTACTACCCCGGCGCCGCGGCGCAGCCGTCCCCACAGCAGCAGGCTTCCTCACCTGCGCCCGCACCCGCATCCACCGGCAGCTGCGACGCCAAGCTCTTCATGCCCACCGCCGACGGCCGCGTCATCGCGCTCGACCCCGCGAGCGGCAAGCCCTGTCCGGCCTTCGGCGGCGGCAGCGGCCAGATCGATCTCTGGAAGAACATGCCGAACGTGCGGCCGGGCTCCTACTACTCGACCTCGCCGCCGGTGGTGGCGCGTTCGCTGCTCATCGTGGGCGGCACGGTGCTCGACAACGTCTCGACGAAGGAGACCTCGGGCGTGATCCGAGCCTTCGACGCGAACACCGGCGCGCTGGTGTGGAACTGGGACTCCGGCAACCCCGAGGAGACCGCCCCCATCGCCGCCGACCGCACCTACACGGCCAACTCGCCCAACAGCTGGTCGATCTCCAGTGTGGACGAGGCGCTGGGCCTGGTCTACGTGCCCATGGGCAACCAGCCGCCCGACCAGTGGGGCGGCGCGCGCAGCGAAGGCGCGAAGAAGTATTCGTCCGCGGTGGTGGCGCTCGACCTGGCCAGCGGCCGCGTGCGCTGGAGCTTCCAGACCGTGCACCACGACCTGTGGGACTACGACGTGCCCGCGCAGCCCAGCCTCGTCGACCTGCGCGCGGGCAGCGAGACCGTGCCCGTGCTGGTGCAGCCGACCAAGCAGGGCGAGCTCTTCGTACTCGACCGCCGCAATGGCAAGCCGATCCTTCCGGTAAACGAGCGCGCTGCGCCGCAGGGCGCGGCCGCGGGTGACGCCACCGCGCCGACGCAGCCGTCATCGGCCCTGTCCTTCGATCCGCCCGCGCTCAAGCCATCGGACATGTGGGGCGCGACCATCTTCGACCAGCTGGCCTGCCGCATCGCCTTCCACCGGCTGCGCTACGAGGGCCGGTTCACGCCGCCGTCGACGCAGGGCTCGCTGATCCATCCGGGCAACTTCGGCGTCTTCAACTGGGGCGGCGTGGCGGTCGATCCGCGCAGGCAGATCGTCTTCGCCACGCCCGCGTCGCTGGCCTTCGTCTCCAGGCTCGTGCCGCGCGCGGACGACACCTCGCTCTACGTGCAGGGCAAGCACCGCCCCGACGACAGCCTGCCCGCGCTCAACGAGAACTTCGGCGCGCCCTTCGCGGTGAAGCTCAGCGCCTTCACCTCGGTGCTCGGCCTGCCGTGCCAGGCGCCGCCCTGGGGCTACGTCGCCGCCGCCGACCTGCGCACCGGCCGGGTCGCCTGGATGCACAAGAACGGCACGGTGCGCGACAGCTCGCTGCTGCCGCTGCCCTTCGCGATGGGCGTGCCCAACCTCGGCGGCCCCATCCTGACGGCCGGGGGCGTGGCCTTTCTCTCGGGAACGCTCGACGAGTTCGTGCGCGGCTACGACGTGAACGACGGCAAGGAGCTCTGGCGCAGCCGCTTGCCGGCCGGTGGTCAGGCCACGCCGATGACCTACCGCGGCACCGACGGGCGCCAGTACCTGCTGGTGGTGGCCGGCGGCCACGGCTCGCTGGGCACGCGCACCGGCGACCATGTGATCGCCTACGCGCTGCCCAGGCGGTGAGCGGCGTTCAGTTCCTTCCGCCGTCCGGGGCTGCGGCTTCGTCGCGCCAGCCGCGCAGCCGCCGGTAGAGCGTGCCGCGCGACACGCGCAGCTGCCGCGCCGCCTGCGACACGTTGCCGCCGTGCGCGGCGAGCGTGTCCTCGATCAGCTTGCGGCTGTGCTCGCGCAGCGTGGGTTCGGGCTGGGGCTGGGGCGGGGCCTCCGTGCCGTCCGCGTCCGGGTAGGCCTCGGCTGCCGCGAGCTGCGTCTGCCGGGATTCGCGCGTCTCGATGGCCAGCGGCGACGTTTCGCCGGGCATCGCCACCGCATGGCGGAAGTCCACGCCATCGGCGCCGCCCTTGAGCTGCGCCTGCACCCACACGCCCAGCCCGCTGGCCAGCCGCAACGGCTGCGCCGCCTCGCGCCGCCCTAACCGCAGCAGGCTCGCGAGGTCGTGGCCCAGCAGGAACTCCACGTCGCGCTCGTCCGCCGCCTCGGGCAGCCGGCCCAGCAGCCGCGCGCCGGCGTTGTTGAGCCAGGCGATGGTGCCGTCGGGCGCGATGCCGGCCAGCGCTTCGAGCGGCGTGCCCAGCAGCGTCGGGCTGGCCTGGAAGCGCAGGATCAGGTGGTCGCGCGACTGCGCCTGCAGCAGCCTGTTCTCGATGGTGGTGGCGTACAGCGCCACCATCGATGCCGCGTCGAAGCCGAAGCGCCGCGCCTCCACCGTGAGGTCGAGCACGCCCGCGAGCTGGCCCGTCACGTCGCGGATCGGCGCCGCGGCGCACCGCATCTGGCACAGCAGGTCGAAGTAGTGCTCGGCGCCGTCGACCGTGCAGGCCTGCCCGGTGCTCGCCACGATCCCCGGCGCGGTGGTACCCACGATGCGCTCGGAGATGTTCACGCCCACCCGAGCCGTCTTGCGCAGCACCGGCTGTTGCGCGGCGGCCGGCTGCTGCGTGACGTGCACCACCACGCCCTCGCTGTCGGTGAGGATCACGCGGCAGTCGGTGCCCGCGAGCGCGTGCTCCATCTGCCCCAGCTCCTGGCGCGCCGCTTCGAGCAGCTGGCGGTTGCGCGCCAGCGTGGCGTGAAGGCGGCTCGGCGTGACCGGGTCGAAGGGCACGATGCGCTGGCGGTCGGCGTGGGTGCGGCTGCAGCGCATCCACGACTGGATCACCGCCTCGCCCACCAGCCCCGAGGGGCGCACGCCCTCCTCGAAGAACTGCTGCCGCGCGAGCGCCACGCGCTGCGTGGGCGTGCTGGCGAAGAGCTGGCGCGGGGCATCGGGCGTGCCGATGCCTGCATTGCGGCTTCCAGCAGGGCTTCTGTCGAGGGCCATGGGTTCGCTGCCTCCCGTTTCAGGATTCACACCGGCGTCGAATGTGTTCCGCAATGGAACAGCGCCGGACTGGGGAAATCCCCAAGATGAATGTGCGGCCGGTCCCGACGATTCTTGGCGCACAAAGGAGACCTGCGATGAAAAAAACACACTCCGGGCTGCTCGTGCTCGCCGGCGCCTTGCTGTGCCTGGGCGCGACGAACACGGCCACGGCCCAGAACAACGCACAGGACCGCGCCGCCGCCGCGACCAAACGGGTGGACGGCGCATTCATCCGCGCCAACGCCGCGCAGAAGAAGACGCCCGACTGGCCCAGCGTGGGCCTGGACTACTCGGAATCGCGCTTCAGCCAGCTCGACCAGGTGAACGCCGGCAACGTGAAGGACCTGGGGCTGGTCTGGTCGTACAACCTCGAATCCACGCGCGGCGTCGAAGCCACGCCGCTGGTGGTGGACGGCATCATGTACATCACCGCCTCCTGGAGCGTGGTGCACGCCGTCGATACGCGCACCGGCCAGCGGCTGTGGACCTTCGATCCGCAGGTCGACAAGTCCAAGGGCTTCAGGGGCTGCTGCGACGTGGTGAACCGCGGCGTCGCGATCTACGAGGGCAAGGTCTACGTGGCGGCCTACGACGGGCGCCTCATCGCGCTCGATGCCGCCACCGGCCAGAAGGTCTGGGAGAAGAACACCATCGAGGGCCAGAAGGGCAGCTACACCATCACCGGCGCGCCGCGCGTGTTCAAGGGCAAGGTCATCATCGGCAACGGCGGGGCCGAGTACGGTGTGCGCGGCTTCGTCACCGCCTACGACGCGAAGACGGGCGACCAGAAGTGGCGCTGGTTCGTGGTGCCTGGCGACCCGAGCAAGCCCTTCGAGGACGAGTCGATGGCGCGTGCCGCCAAGACCTGGGACCCGAGCGGCAAGTACTGGGAGGCCGGCGGCGGCGGCACCGCCTGGGACAGCTTCGCCTTCGACCCCGAGCTCAACCTGATGTACGTGGGCACCGGCAACGGCTCGCCCTGGTCGCACAAGGCGCGCAGCCCCAAGGGCGGCGACAACCTCTACCTGGGCTCGGTGGTGGCGCTCGACCCCGACACCGGCAAGTACGTGTGGCACTACCAGGAGACGCCCGGCGACAACTGGGACTACACCTCCACGCAGTCGATGATCCTGGCGAACGTGAAGATCGGCGGCAAGCAGCGCAAGGTGCTGCTGCATGCGCCGAAGAACGGCTTCTTCTTCGTCATCGACCGCACCAACGGAAAGTTCATCTCGGCGAAGAACTTCGTCGAGGTCAACTGGGCCACCGGCTACGACAAGAATGGCCGGCCCATCGAGATCGCCGCCGCGCGCGACGGCACCAAGCCCGGCGACAGCATCCCCGGCCCCTTCGGCGCGCACAACTGGCATCCGATGTCGTTCAACCCGCAGACCGGCTTCGCCTACCTGCCCGCGCAGCACGTGCCGATCAACCTCATGGACGACAAGGACTGGAAGTTCGACGAGAACGTGCCGGGCCGCCCGCATTCGGGGCTGGGCTGGAACCTGGGCAAGTTCGCCAACGCCGAGCCGCCCAAGAGCAAGCCCTTCGGCCGCCTCGTGGCCTGGGACCCGGTGGCGCAGAAGGAAGCCTGGGGCGTGGACTACGCCTCGCCCTGGAACGGCGGCACCCTCACCACCGCCGGCAACCTCGTGTTCCAGGGCACGGCCGACGGCCGGCTGCTGGCCTACAACGCGAAGACCGGCGAGAAGCTCTGGGAGACGCCCACCGGCACCGGCGTGGTGGCGGCACCTTCGACCTACATGGTCGACGGCAAGCAGTACGTATCGGTCGCGGTGGGCTGGGGCGGCGTCTACGGCCTCGCGCAGCGCGCCACCGAGCGGCAGGGGCCGGGCACCGTCTACACCTTCGCGGTGGGCGGCACGGCCAAGATGCCCGACTTCGTGCAGTACCGCATGGACAAGCTGGTGCAGGGCGTCAAGTACGACCCCGCCAAGGTCCAGGCCGGCACCATGCTCTACGTGAGCAACTGCGTCTTCTGCCACGGCGTGCCGGGCGTGGACCGCGGCGGCAACATCCCCAACCTCGGCTACATGGACGCCGCCTACATCGAGAACCTCGACAAGTTCGTGCTCAAGGGCCCGGCCATGTCGCGCGGCATGCCCGACTTCACGGGCAAGCTCTCGAACGACGACATCGAGAGCATCAAGGCCTTCATCCAGGGGACGGCCGACGCGATACGCCCGAAGTAGCCTGACTGTCCGCCTGCCACGCCCGCCGCAAGGTGGACGCGGCCGGCCGCCTCAGCGCCCGCCGTACCAGTACGGCGTGGCGGCGGTCCACGGCGAGTTCGGGTAGTTCGTGCGCAGGGCCTGCAGCCCCTTGCGCGACCAGTCGCCCGCCGCCTTGTCCTGGCAGGTGTAGCGCGCCATCTTCACCGCGACCGACAGCGCCTGCGGCACCAGCGGGTCCGTGCGGGCGCGCTGCATCAGCGCCAGGCTTTCCTGCGTGAAGTAGATCGAGTCCTGCGGCACGGTGCGCAGCTTCTCGACCAGCGCGGCCTGCCGGCTGCGTTCTTCCTGCGGCAGGAACGCGGGCATCTCGAAGTCGGCGGCGGTGGCCGCCTGCGGCCCGGTCGTCGGCACGCCCAACGGACGGCACCACTTGCCGTAGCTGCCGACCGTGCTGCGCTCGGAGTACACGGGGCCGACGCCGAGCTTGAGCGGCGTGGGCCGGATGCCCTCGGCGGCGGGCCAGTGCGGTGGCGACAGGACTTCGGTGGTGCTCGCCATGCGCTCCAGCAGCAGGTGCCGCCATGCCGCGGCGTCGGTCTCGGGCAGCTCCGCCGATCGGCGGATGCCGGCGATCGTGTCGGCGCCCTTGGCGGTGCCCGCCTGCGGCGGCGAGGCGATGCGCATCTGCGCCGCGCGGCGGGCCGTGGCGTAGTCCCCGGCCACCACGGCGCGGGTCCAGGCGGTCTCGAGCAGGCTGTCGCGCAACGCGGGCGCCAGGGCCGGCTCGGCGGCCAGGCGCAGCCACATGGCCAGCGGTGCGCGGGTGTTGAGGAAGCGCACCACGTCCTCGTCGAAGGCACTGGCCAGCGGCACCGCGCTCGGCTTCGCTTCCATCGCCTCGGGATCGCGGCGCGCGACCACGGGGCGGATCGCGAGGCGGCGCCATTCCTCTTCCGACGCGGCCGTCGGCAGCAGCAATGCCTTCACGAGGTTCTGGCCCGAGAGGCTGTGCGCGATCAGCGGCGAATCGGCCGAGGCGGCGACGAGCTCGCGCACTTCCTTGTAGCGGCCCTGCGCGAACATGCGCTGAGCGCGCAGCTGCGTGGCGGCGAAGCGCGCGGGGTGGTCCTCGGGCACGGCTGCGAGCGCGGCCTGCAGCTCGGCCTCGCGCTTGTCGCCGTTGGCGGTGGCCACCGGCACCAGGCTCGCGGCTGCCATCAGCCAGGCGAGGTCGTGCGTGCGCTGGTAGCGGCTCCAGCTCAGCGTTTCGCGCCACTTGCCGTCGGGTTCGAGGCCGCTGCCCGGTCCGTCGAAGCCGCGCACGGTGCTCAGCCACTGCACCAGGTCGGAGGTCTGCGCGGGGCCGATGTAGCTGCAGCCGCCGAAGAAGCCGCAGGCGCGGAACTCGTGGTTCAGCAGCAGCAGCTTCGCGGCGGCAGCGTCGGGCTGGCCGATGGTCCTGAGGCCGTCGGCCAGGCGCTGCATGCGCGTGGCGGGCAGCAGGTAGCGGATGCGCAGCGCCTCGGCCAGCCGGTGCACTGAAGGATGCAGCGCCTTCAGGCGCGGGTTCTTCATCAGCGGCTGGGCGATGGCGTCGAGCTGCTTGTCGAGCTCGGCCTGCTTCTTGAGCGCCTCGGCGCTTTCCTTCTTGGTCTCCGAGCCCTCCGAAGGGGGATCGCCCGGGTTCTGCCGCGCCAGCACGCGCAGCCGCATGTAGGCCGCGAGATCGCGCCATGGGCTGGCCTTGTCGGCTGCGATGGCGGCGAACGCTTCGTCGGCGTCGTCGAGGTCCCCGGCATAGAAGTGCCGCGCGGCCAGCTGGTAGGCGTGGTCGGCCTGCAGCCAGGCGGGTGCGCCCGCCGGCAGCTCGGGCATGGCGCCGGGCTCCTTGTCGCAGGTGTCGAACACCGCGTCCTGGGCCTTGAGCCAGTGCAGCACGAAGGGTGCTGCCGACTTGTCGCTGGCCGCGCGAGTCATGCGCTGGGCCAGCGTCTTCGTGGCGTTGCGGAAGGCGTCGCCGTAGAAGCAGATGGCATCGGCCTGCAGGGTGTCGGCGTTCCACTTCGGCTGCTGCTGCTTCTGTGATGAGGACTTGTCGCGCTGCGATTGCGGATCGAGCTTCGCCATGGCGTCGTCGCGCGCCTTGCGCCATTCGGTCGAGGCGTCGTCGATGTCGGCCATGGCGTTGTCCTCGCGCGGCAGCTTCTCAAGCAGGTCGGTGAAGGCGCGCACCGCGTCGGGGGAGAAGCTCTGGCCGCGAAGGCGCCAGTACCAGAGCACCTGGTAGGGCACCAGATAGCCGGTGTAGTAGCCCGCGGGCCGCTCGACGAACTCGCGCACCGGCTGGTCGGGCCGGGTGGTGGCGAAGAACAGGTCCTCGGCGTCGTAGCCGCCGCTGGCATGTGCTGCCGCGCTGCCGAGCAGCGTTGCCGCTGCCATCGCGGCTGCGGCGAGCAGCCTGCGGCCTCCCGTTTTCGAAAGAGTCATTTGTAGCTGTCCCTGTTTCCGATCTGCAGTTTTTCGAAGTCTTCGTTCTTCCACGAGCCCGCGTGGAACACATAGCGCCGCTTCACGTCGCGCAGTGCGGGCCAGTCCTCGCCGAGCATCAGGCCGGCCGCGTCGCGGCAGGCCGGCACGGCGGCCTTGCCTGTCGTGCCAAGCCGCTGGCGGATGCGCGCGGATTCCCCTCCCATGCGGAAATACATCGGCACGATCTCGTCGAGCAGGCCTGCCGGCAGCCACGGATCGTCCATGCACCACGACGCCAGCGCGGTGGCCGAGATCCGCATGCCGCCTTGGCGCAGCGGCTGCAGCCGGCGCAGCAGCGCGACGTAGGCCTCGCGCTGGCTGCGCCTCGCCTCGAAGTCGAGCTGCACCCAGCCCGAGCGGTTGCCATGTGTCGCGGCATGCTCGATGGCGGCGGCGATGGCCTGCTGCTGCGCATCGTCGAGGGGCGAGGGGGAGAGGTTGTCGAGCGCGACGTGGACCACCGGCACCACCGTGGCGCCCGGCGCGACGCGCAGCGGCCACTGGCGCCAGCTGGTGCGGCTCTCGGTGCCGCTCAGCCGCACCGTGGCATGCAGGTAGGCCACGCCCGTGGCTTCGGGCAGCGAGGCAAAGAGCTGCGGCCGGTCCCACACCCAGAGCAGCGTCCGTGTCTGCGCCACGCCCTCCTGCGCCAGCAGGGCCATGAAGAGCGGAAGGGCCGCGCTGCGAAGACGCATGGGGGATGAAGAACGAGAGAGGACGGAAGGCGGGAGGACGAAATCCCGCGCAGCATAACGAAAAAGCCGCCTGGCCCCGGGGGCTCAGGCGGCCTTGCGGCTGCTCGTGGCTGCGTGTGCTGTCGTGAGGCGATCAGTCGGCGTAGACGCCGGCGGCCTTGATGATCGGGCCCCACTTCGCGATTTCGGACGACACGAACTTCTTGTGCTCGGCCGGCTCGGTGCGCTTGTCGGTGGTGATCACCGCGCCCAGCGCTTCTTCACGCTGGATGAAGCCAGGGTCCTTCATGGCGGCCTTGATGGCATCGTTGAGCTTCTTCAGCACCGGTGCGGGCGTGCCCTTGGGCGCGTACACGCCGTGCCAGATCGTCACTTCGAAGCCCTTGAGGCCCGACTCGTCCAGCGTGGGCAGGTCCTTCAGCGCGGGCGTGGTCAGGCGCTTGCTCGTGGTCACGGCGTAGGCCTTGACCTTCTTGGCCTCGATCTGCGAGGTGGTGTTGGTCGTCTGGTCGCACAGCAGGTCGATCTGGCCGCCCAGCAGGTCGGCGATGGCCGGTGCGGTGCCCTTGTAGGGAACCGGCGTCATCTCGACCTTCAGCGCGCTCTGGAACAGCAGGCCGCACAGGTGCGAGGCGGCGCCCAGGCCGGCGTTGCCCAGGTTGATCTTGCCCTTGTTGGCGGAGATCCAGGTCGTCAGCTCCTTGTAGTTGTTGGCCGGCAGGCCGGGCTTGCCGATCAGCGTCATCGGCACTTCGTTGACCATGCCCAGGTATTCGAAGTCGGTCTCGACGTTGAAGGGCAGCTTGCGATAAAGCGCCGGCATCGTCGACATGCCGATGTGGTTCAGCAGCAGCGTGTAGCCGTCGGGATTGGCACGTGCCACCTTGGCGGTGCCGATGGAACTGCCCGCGCCGGCGGTGTTGTCCACCACGATGGTGGTGCCCAGCGTCTTCTGCATGGCTTCGGCCAGGTCGCGAGCGACACGGTCGGTGGGGCCGCCGGCGGCGAATGGCACCACCAGCGTCACGGTCTTGCCCGCGGGGAAATCCTGGGCGTGTGCACCGACGGCCGCGGCGGCAATCGCCGCGAGGGCGAACAGTTTCTTCATGTCGTCTCCGAAAAGGGGGGAATAAAAACGCCGCGATCTTAAGGGCTGACCAGGGCCTGACCTATAGCGAATAGCCCTTAGCCGAAGGCCGTCTTGCGCACCGTGGCGGGGCGTGCGGAGGGCGTTCGAACCCCTGCCTCGCAGGCCTCGACAAGCAGCGGCAAGTGGCGCGCAGGCCCACTCTTCGTAAGGGAAGATTGCCGGCTGTCGAACTGTCCGACAGGCGGAGCCGGCGACGGACGATGCGGGCTGCACGGGGCAGACCTAGGGTGAAGCTTCAAAAGGAGATTCCACCCATGTCCAATACCACCCCATCGACCACCCCATCGACCACTGCATCGACCACCACGGCATCGTCCTCGTCGCTCGATGGATTGAAGGTCGCCATCCTCGTGGCCGACGGCTTCGAGCAGGTCGAGATGACCGAGCCGCGCAAGGCGCTCGACAACGCCGGCGCGCGGACGCGGATCGTCTCGCCCGCCCAGGGCAGCGTGCGCGGCTGGAACCATCACGATCCGGCCGACAGCTTCACGGTCGATGTGCCGCTCAAGAGCGCCAGGCCCGACGACTTCGACGCGCTGCTGCTGCCGGGCGGCGTCGTGAACCCCGACACGCTGCGCATCGACGAGAAGGCGGTCGCCTTCGTGCGTGCATTCGTCGAGTCCGGCAAGCCCATCGCGGCGATCTGCCACGGCCCATGGACGCTGATCGACGCCGGCGGTGTCAAGGGCCGCGAGATGACCTCGTGGCCCTCGCTGCAGGCCGACCTGAAGAACGCGGGCGCGCAGTGGAGCGACAAGGAGGTCGTCGTCGACGGCAAGCTCGTCACCAGCCGAAAGCCCGACGACATTCCGGCCTTCAACCGCGAGATGACGAAGCTCTTCGAGCACGCGCGGGAGCCGGTGGCGCACTGACCGGTGCCGCTTGCGCCGTGGCGGGCAGCGGGCCCGTGTAGCGCGCGCGGGGGCGTATCAGATGGCCTGCGGCCTGCTGTTCGAGCACGTGCGCGGTCCATCCCACGCTGCGCGCGAGCGCGAAGAGCGTGAGCGGAGCGCCGGCCGGCAGCTTGTGCACGGCTGCGAGCGCGGCAAGCGCGAAGTCGATGTTCACGGCCTCGCCCAACAGCTTCTCGCCGGTCTCGCGCAGCTGCGCGAATTCGGGCGGCAGCGCGATGTTCTCCAGCAGGGCAGCGCAGCGTGCATCGCCCGCCGGATAGAGCGGATGCCCGAACGCCGCCAGCGGCCGTCCGTGCGAGAGCCATTCGCGCACGGCGGCTTCGGTGCCGACGGCGGCCGCATTGCGCATCAGCGCCTGTACCGCGGCGGAAGCACCGCCGTGCAGCGGACCCGTCAGCGTCGAAAGCCCCGTGAGCAGGCAGGCCGCCATCGAGGCACCGGTGGATGCGGTCACGCGTGCCGCGAAGGTCGAGGCGTTGAGTTCGTGGTCTGCCAGCAGCACGAGCGCGCGGCGCAGGTCGTCGGCCGCGCGCGGACGGCGCCATGCGGCGGCCAACCGCATGTGCATCGGCGTGTCGGCCCGCGGCGGTGCGGTGCGCAGCATGGCATCGGCCAGTGCGCCGATCGCCGCTGCCGCCTCGGCCTGCAACACGCCTGCCGAGCGGCCGCGCGAGGGCAGGTCCGAACCGGCGCGCGTTGCCAGCGCGAGCAGTCCGGCCTCCAAGGGGTGTTCATGCGAGTCCTGCGCATCGGAAGGCGAGGCGGCGGTGTGGAAGCGCGGCGGCGCGCTTTGCCACAGCAGCCCCGCCACGTCTTCCAGCGTGGCGTGCGCTGCGAGTTCGCAGGCGTCCTGTCCGCGATACAGCAGCCGTCCATCTGCCACTGTCGATACCGCGGATGGCAGCACCGGCTCGCCCCACTGGATCGCCTCGCTCGCCACCGTCTCGACGCTGCGCCTGCCTCTCGCGCGTGCGGCGATGCGCTGCACGTCGTCGCGGTGGTAGAGGCTGCGGCGCGGGTCGGCCGCGTCGGTCTTGGCGCGGATGCGGCCGCGGCTCACGCTCGCGTAGAGGGTCTGAGGACGCACCTGCATCAGTTCGAGCGCATCGGCCGCCGGAAGCCACAGCGGCGGGGTCTTCTTGATGGTCATGTTGACAGAATAAATCAAGATTGACGTCAATATCCATCCGACCAGAATTGATGCCATCGTGACAACCAGGAGCAAAGAGCGATGAACAACGACGATGGCAGCCTCGAAGGCGTGGTGGCTGCGCATACCGTGCTGTCCGAGGTGGATGGTGGGGCCGGCCGGCTGGTGATCCGCGGCCATGAACTCGACGAGATCGCGCAGCGCTGGCGCTACGAGGACGTGGTGCACCTGCTCTTCGAGGGCTTCTTCGACACCCTGCCTGCCGCCTCGGCGCTGCGCCGCGCCATCGGCCGCGCGCGCCGCGAGGCCTTCGAGCTGCTGCAGCCGAACGACGACGCCCTGCTGCGCCGCATGCCGCCTATCGAGGCCGTGCGCGCACTGATGGCGTGCCTGCCCGATGGCGACGACCTGCCGACCGCGCTGCGCCTCGTTGCCGCGCCGGCCGTCTACACCGCCGCCGTGATGCGCTGGCGCATCGGCGTGCCTGCACTGGCGCCCGACGAGGCGCTGCCGCACGCCGCGGACATGCTTCGCATGCTGCATGGCCGCTCGCCCACGCCCGCGCAGAGCGCCGCGCTCGACACCTACCTGGTCACCGTGTGCGACCACGGCCTCAACGCATCGACCTTCGCGGCGCGCGTGGTCGCATCGACCGGAGCGGGGCTCGCATCGGCCGTGCTCGCGGGCATCAGCGCGCTGAAGGGGCCGCTGCACGGCGGCGCACCCGGGCCGGTGCTCGACGCGCTCGATGCCATCGGCAGTGCCGCCAACGCCCGCGCGTGGCTGGAGCAGGCGGTGGCGGAAGGCCAGCGGCTGATGGGTTTCGGCCATCGCATCTACCGCGTGCGCGATCCGCGTGCCGACGCGCTCAAGGGCGCGCTGGGGCGGCTCGGCGAGGAGGGCAGCGTGAACGCGGCGCGCTTCGCGCTGGCCGAGGCGGCGGAGCAGGCCGCGCTCGCCATCCTGCGCGAGAAGAAGCCGGGCCGCGCGCTGGAGACCAACGTCGAGTTCTACACCGCGCTGCTGCTGGAGGCCCTCGGTTTCGGCCGCGAGAGCTTCACCTGCGTGTTCGCGGCCGGCCGCGTGAGCGGCTGGGTGGCGCATGCGCGCGAGCAGGTGAAGAAGGGGCGGCTGATCCGCCCGCAGTCGGTCTACATCGGACCCGAGCCGCAGGAGTCCGGCGAAGCCGCACTCGCGCACTGAGCCTACAGGGGGCGCACGCCGCCATCCGATACGCTCGCCTTTCCGCAGGACTCCGCCGCACAGGCCGCGCCCTGCATCGTGAAAGGCGAAAGTATTTCCTCCATGACGGCGACCTCCCTCCAGCCGCAGGCACTTCGCCTGCCGCGCGATCTCGCGCTCATCACCGTTGCCATCGATGCCGCGATGATGCTTGTCAACATGGCCGCCCAGCTCTGGCCCGACTCGCCCGAGGCCGAGCAGCTGCGCAGCGCCTATGCGCTGCCCGGCGTCTGGATCCCGATGGTGTGCAGCATCGCGATGGGCTGGGTGCTGGCCGCCGCGATGGCGTGGAGCCACGGGCGCAATGCGCTCGAAAGGCACGGCGCCGTCAGCGTGGCGCGGCTGCCGCAGCCGCGTATCCGCTATGCCGCAGCCTACCTCGTGGTGCTGCTGCTGAACTTCTACGCGCTGAGCCCGCTGCTCTACGACCTGCAGCTGCTCTTCATGCCGGGCGGGCGCTTTCATGAATCGCTGGGCTACACCTCGATGCGCGCGGCGATGCCGGTGTTCATGTTCCTGCAGTCCATGGCCCAGTTGATCGTGCTGGTGCTGGGCATCTGGCTCTCGGCCTGGATCGCGCTCAGGGGCGCCCGTGCCGGATCGGCAGACGTGCAGGCCGACGAGTCGCTGCAAGGACCACCGCCGCGCCGCGCGGTGGCGCTGGTGGCTGCCTCGGTGTTCGCGTCGCTGCAGATGTGGAGCGGTGCCGCGGTGAGCCGCTGGAGTTCCATGACGCAAGGCCTCGACGGCCCCGCGCTGCTGGTCGCCTGGGTGGTGCCGCCGCTCGCGGCCTTCGGGCTCGCGTTCTGGGGTGCATGGCTCGGCGCCGCGCCGGTCTTCTCGCGGGTGCGGCCGTTCAGGGCGGTGGGAGCGTCGGTGCTGGCCTTCGTGCTGGTGCAGCTGCTGTGCATCGCGGCCGCACTGGCATGGCTGGCGATGGCGGTCTGGCTGCACGGCTTCAACAGCGCGGGCAGCCTCGTCGGCTTCGCGCTGGCACTCGTGCTGGTCTACACGGTGCTCACGGTGGTGCTCACGCGTGCCACCACGCGCGGGCTGTACCGCCGCTACTTGTAGCTGCGCGCGTCCTCGATCACCTTGCCGTCGTTGGGCAGCGAGCCCGCGCCCACGACGACGACCTCCCCGCGCAGCTTGGTCACCTCGCGGATCGCCTCGCCCACGCGCGCTTCGAGTCCTTCAGGAGCCGCGTCCGCGCATTCGAGCTGCAGGGTCATCCTGTCGTCGCCCGTCTCGCCCGAGACGACCAGCCGTGCGCGCTGCACTTCGGGAAAGCGCCTCGCGATCTCCGCCACCTGCGAGGGGTGCACGAACATGCCGCGCACCTTGGTGGTCTGGTCGGCCCGGCCCATCCAGCCCTTGATGCGCTTGTTGGTGCGGCCCGTGGGGCAGGTGCCCGCCAGCACGGCCGAGAGGTCGCCGGTGCCGAAGCGCACCAGCGGGTAGTCGGGGTTGAAGGTGGTGACGACGATCTCGCCGACCTCGCCGTCGGGCACCGGGTCGCCGGTGCCGGGGCGGACGATCTCGACCAGCACGCCCTCGTCGAGCACCAGCCCCTCGCGCGCGCTGGTCTCGTAGGCGATGAGGCCCAGGTCGGCGGTCGCGTAGCACTGCGTGCCCTTCACGCCGCGCGCCGCGATCCAGTCGTGCAGGCTCGGCGGAAAGGCTTCGCCGGAGACGAGTGCCTTGGTCAGCCAGGGCAGCTTCAGGTTCTTCTCCTCGGCCTTCTCCAGCAGGATCTTGAGGAAGCTCGGCGTGCCCGCGTAGCCCTCGGGCCTGAGGTCCACCATCGCCTCGAGCTGCTGCTCGGTCTGGCCGGTGCCGCCCGCGAAAACGGTGCAGCCCATGGCGTGCGCGCCGCTTTCCATGATCGAGCCGGCGGGCGTCATGTGGTAGCTGAAGCTGTTGTGGATCAGCTCGCCACTGCGAAAGCCCGCCGCATGCAGCGCACGCGCGGTGCGCCAGTAGTCGCGCGCCTCGCCCTCGGGCTCGTAGATGGTGCCGGGGCTCGCGAACACGCGCGGCATGCGCGGGCCGCGCACGATCGACGAGAAGCCGCCGAACGGGTCGTCCGCGCGGCGAGCCTTCTGCAGTTCGAGCAATTCCGATTTGCGCGTGACCGGTAGTTTCGCGAGCGCTTCGCGCGTCGTGACGTCGCCGGGCTTCACGCCGTCGAGGATCTTCGCGAAGGCGGGAGCCGCGGTCTGTGCCTGCGCGATCTGCTTCGGCAGCGCAGCTAGCAGGTCGCGTTCGCGTTCGGCGGGGTCTCGGATCTCGAGCTTGTCGTAGTGGTCGGTCATGTCCGTACCCTTTGTCTTGCAATTCGGTTTTTCAACCACGCTGATGTGTTCAGGGTGCGTGCACAGGCCACCGGGTACTCCCCTCCGCGAATGTTCCCCGGCCTGCGGCCTCCTCCTTTATTTCGCTGCGGGGAGCACCCGGTACCCTGTGCACGAGACACGCTGTCGGTGTGCGGCCGATGAACCAGAGCTCCGAACCGATCACGTCGATGGGGTGCCTTGCGCAGCGAAATAAAAAAGGAGGAGCCCGAAGGGCGGGGGACATTCGCGGAGCAAGGCACCCCGTCGGCGTGATCGCGCCCCGAACGGCAACGCGGCGAAAACGTTGGAACGGTCAAGCCAGCCACCTCTTGCGGCGCTTGTAGCTCTTTACGTCGCGGAAACTCTTGCGGTCCGCGCCGCCGACACCGAGATAGAACTCCTTCACGTCCTCGTTCTCGCGCAGGCTCTTCGCCTCGCCGTCCATCACGATGCGGCCGTTCTCCAGGATGTAGCCGTAGTCGGCGTAGCGCAGCGCCATGTTGGTGTTCTGCTCGGCCAGCAGGAAGGTCACGCGCTCCTTGGCGTTGAGGTCCTTCACGATCTCGAACACTTCCTCCACGATTTGCGGCGCCAGGCCCATCGAGGGCTCGTCCAGCAGCACCATGGTCGGATTGGCCATCAGCGCGCGTCCGATGGCGCACATCTGCTGCTCGCCGCCCGAGGTGTAGGCCGCCTGCGAGGTGCGGCGCGTCTTCAGGCGCGGGAAGTACGCGTACACCTTCTCCAGCGTCTGCTGCACCGAGGCCTTGCCGTCGGTGCGCGTGTAGGCGCCGGTCATCAGGTTCTCCTCGATCGTCAGGTGGGCGAAGCAGTGGCGGCCTTCCATCACCTGGATCAGCCCGCGCTTGACCAGCTCGGCCGGCGAGAGCGCCTCGATGCGCTCGCCGCGCAGCTCGATGGTGCCCTTGGTGACCGCGCCGCGCTCGCCCGCCAGCAGGTTGCTCACCGCGCGCAGCGTGGTCGTCTTGCCCGCGCCGTTGCCGCCGAGCAGCGCCACGATGCCGCCATCGGGCACCGTCAGCGACACGCCCTTGAGCACCAGGATCACGTGGTTGTAGATGACCTCGATGCCGTTGACGTTGAGGAGGATGTTGGATTCGCTCATGGTGTGGTCCGAAGCATTCGAAAGAACCGACGCGATGCCGTTCTTTCGGATGCCCGCTTGGCCCACCTCCTTTCGGGGAACACCGCGGAACCGGCTATGCCGGGCCGCAGGTGTTGCCCCCTGCCAGGGGGTTGGCGAAGCGACACGAAGTGCGCGAAGACTGGGGGTCAGCTCAAGACTGGCAGTCGGCCGCTTCGCGGCGGGTCAGTTTCTTCTCACCCGCGTACTTGTCGGCGGCGGCCTTCACCATCGGCTTGATGATCTGCTCGTCGGCCTGGTACCAGTCGGACATGTCACCCCACTTCGCGCCGTCCCAGGTGTGCACGCGCGCCCAGGTCGAGCCCATGTGGTCCTGGCACGAGGTGCTCACCGGCCGCATCACGCCCGAGAAGCCAAGCGCATCGAGCTTCTTCTGGTCGAGCGCGAGGTTCTCCATGCCCCAGCGCACCTGCTCGCCGGTCATGACCTTGCCCTTGCCGAAGCGCTCCTGCGCACGCTTGACGGCCTCGATGGTCAGCATCTGGATGATCACGCCGCGCGTGTAGAGCACCGAGCCCACTTCTTCCTTCGGACCCGTGCCCTGGCCCTTGTCGTGCACCTGCTTGAGGATGTCCTGGATCACCTTGGGCTCGGTGCCCGAGGTGTTCAGCGCCAGCGCGTGGTAGCCCTTGGCGTTCGCGCCCACGTCCTTCACGTCGGGCTCGGCGCCGGCCCACCAGACGCCGTACATCTTCTCGCGCGGGTAGCCGGTGGCAACGGCCTCCTTCAGGGCGGTGGAGTTCATCACGCCCCAGCCCCACAGCAGCACGAAGTCGGGGCGCTGCTGGCGCACCTGCAGCCAGGCCGACTTCTGCTCCACGCCCGGCGCGGTCACCGGGATCAGCGAGAGCTCGAAGCCGTTCTGCTTCGCGCGCTCCTGCAGCAGCGGGATCGGCTCCTTGCCGAAGGGCGAGTCGTGATACACGAGGGCGATCTTCTTGCCCTTGAGCTTGTCCATGCCGCCTTCCTTCTTCCCGATGTGCTGGATCAGGATGTCGGCCGCGGTCCAGTAGGAGCCCATCAGCGGGAAGTTCCACTTGAAGACGCCGCCGTCCTGCGAGGCGGCCAGGCCGTAGCCCAGCGTGATCAGCGGGATCTTGTCGGTGGGCACCTTGTCGGTCAGCGCGAAGGTGATGCCGGTGGCCTGCGGGTCGAACAGCGCGACGCCCGGGCGGCCCTTGAGGCGCTCGTAGCACTCCACGCCCTTGTCGGTGGCGTAACCGGTCTCGCACTCCTCGTACGCGATCTTCACGCCGTTGATGCCGCCGTTGGCGTTGACCAGCTTGATGTAGTCCTGCTTGCCGTTGGCCCAGGGCGTGCCGTTGGGCGCGTAGGGGCCGGTGCGGTACACCAGCAGCGGGAAGAACTGCTCCTTGGCCTGCGCACCGGCCACGGATGGCGCGAGCGCGGCGCCGAGGGTGCCGGCCACCAGGGCGGCGGTCAGAGCGAGCGATTTGAGTTTCATGCCTGTCTCCTTTGTGGGCACCTCGGTGCCGGGTTTCTACGAACGGAACTCGTCAATGCGGGAAGGGCCACAGCCGCAGCTTCTCCTTGGCCGTGGACCACAGCCGCGCGAGGCCGTGCGGCTCCACGATCAGGAAGAACACGATCAGCGCGCCGAAGATCATGGTCTCCAGGTGCGAGGCGAGCGCGGTGGAAATCGAGAAGCCCAGCCATGCGGGCAGCTGGTTCAGGAACAGCGGCAGCAGCACGATGAAGGCGGCGCCGAAGAAGCAGCCCATGATCGATCCCAGCCCGCCGATGATCACCATGAACAGCAGCTGGAACGAGCGGTCGATGCTGAAGGCCGCCGGCTCCCACGCGCCGAGGTGAACGAAGCCCCACAGCGCGCCGGCCACGCCGACGATGAAGCTGCTCACCGCGAAGGCCGTGAGCTTGGCGTACACCGGGCGGATGCCGATCACCGCGGCCGCCACGTCCATGTCGCGCATCGCCATCCACTCGCGGCCGATGGCGCTGCGCACCAGGTTCTTTGCGAGCAGCGCGAACACCGACACGAAGACCAGGCAGAAAAGATACTTCTGCGCCGGCGACTCGATGGGTACGCCGAACACGTTGAGCCCCGCCACGCTCACCGAGCCGGAGGAAGAGTTGTTGGTGAACCACTGGATGCGCAGGAAGGCCCAGTCGGTGAAGAACTGCGCCGCCAGCGTGGCCACGGCCAGGTACAGCCCCTTGATGCGCAGGCTGGGAATGCCGAACAGCACGCCGATGACAGTGGCGCACAGCCCGCCCAGCAGCAGCGACGCGATCAGCGGCATGCCGTCGATGCGCACCTGGAAGTTGTAGGCCGCGTACGCACCCACCGCCATGAAGGCGCCGGTGCCCAGCGAGATCTGCCCGCAGTAGCCCACCAGGATGTTCAGCCCCAATGCGGCGAGCGACAGGATGAGGAAGGGCGTGAGGATCGCGCGCATCCAGTAGTCCGACACGCTCAGCGGCACCACCACGAAGGCCACGACGAGCAGCGCCAGGATCGCGAAGCGGTCCTGCGCGATCGGGAAGATCTGCTGGTCGGCGCGGTAGCTCGACTTGAATTGGCCGTTTTCTCTGTAGAACATTTTCAGACCCGATCGATGATCTTTTGGCTCCGGCCCGCTTCGCTTAACTTGCTTCGCAAGTTGGCCTGCACCGAAAAACTGTTGATCTCGTATTTCATACGCGATCAATAATTTTTTCGCCGAAGAGGCCTTGCGGACGGACCAGCAGGAACACCAGCGCGAGAACGTAGGCGAACCAGATCTCGATGCCGCCGCCGAACATCGGCCCGAGGTAGATCTCGGAGAGCTTCTCGCCCACGCCGATCAGCAGGCCGCCGATGATCGCGCCCGGGATGGAAGTGAGCCCGCCCAGGATCACCACCGGCAGCGCCTTCAGCGCCACCAGCGACAGCGAGAACTGCACGCCCAGCTTCGATCCCCAGATGATCCCGGCCACCAGTGCAGAGAAGCCGGCCACCGACCACACGATCACCCAGATGCGCTTGAGCGGAATGCCGATGGACTGCGCGGCCTGGTGGTCGTCGGCCACCGCGCGCAGGGCCCGGCCGGTGGCGGTCTTCTGGAAGAAGATGGCCAGCACCACCACGAGTCCGGCCGCCACCAGCGCGGCGATCAGGTCTTCCTGGCTCAGCAGCAGGCCGCCCTGGAAGGTGTTCTCCAGCACCATCAGCGGCTCCTTGGGCATGCCGACGTCGATCTTGTAGATGTCGTTGCCGAAGATGGTCTGGCCCATGCCGTCGAGGAAGTAGGCAATGCCCAGCGTCGCCATCAGCAGTGTGATGCCTTCCTGGTTCACCAGCCTGCTCAGCGCGAGCCGCTCGATCAGCCATGCCACGACCACCATCACCGCCATGGCCGCGACGAAGGCCAGGATGTTGGCGAGGATCTGGCTCTGGAAGCCGAACCACTGCGGGAACCACTCGGCGAAGCGCGCCATCGCCAGCGCTGCGAAGAGCACCATCGCGCCCTGCGCGAAGTTGAAGACGCCGGAAGCCTTGTAGATCAGCACGAAGCCGATGGCGATCAGCGAATAGAGCATGCCGACCATCAGGCCGCCGAAGAGGGTTTCGAGGAAAAAGCCCATGGTCAGTTTCTTTCTCCCTCTCCCGCTTGCGGGAGAGGGCGGGGGTGAGGGCAGGCGACGTTGGAAAAACCGCTGAAGGTAGCGAGGCCGTCGGCCCTCACCCCAACCCTCTCCCGCAAGCGGGAGAGGGGGCAAGACGGGGAGCGCTCGTGTGCTGCCACGTCAGTGCTCCACGCCGAGGTATGCCCGGATCACGTCTTCGTTGTTGCGCACCTCGTCGGGCGTTCCATCGCCGATCTTCTTGCCGTAGTCCAGCACCACCACGCGGTCGGAGATGTCCATCACCACGCCCATGTCGTGTTCGATCAGCACGATGGTGGCGCCGAACTCGTCGTTCACGTCGAGGATGAAGCGGCTCATGTCCTGCTTCTCCTCCACGTTCATGCCGGCCATGGGCTCGTCCAGCAGCAGCACCTGCGGCTCCATCGCGAGCGCGCGGCCCAGGTCGACGCGCTTCTGCAGGCCGTAGGGCAGGCGCCCCACGGGCGTCTTGCGGTGCGCCTGGATCTCGAGGAAGTCGATGATGTGCTCGACGAATTCGCGGTGCGCGAGCTCCTCGCGCTCGGCGGGTCCCCAGCGCAGCGCCTGCGCGAACAGGCCGCTCTTCATCTTGAGGTTACGCCCCGTCATGATGTTGTCGAGCACGCTCATGCCCTTGAAGAGGGCCAGGTTCTGGAAGGTGCGCGCCACGCCCATCTCGGCCACCTGGCGCGAGTTCATGTGCTTGAAGGTCTTGCCGCGGAAGGTGATGGAGCCTTGCTGCGGCCAGTACACGCCGTTGATGCAGTTCAGCATCGAGCTCTTGCCCGCGCCGTTCGGCCCGATGATGGCCCGCACCTCGTGCTCGCGCACGTTGAAGCTGATGTCGGTGAGCGCCTTCACGCCGCCGAAGCTCAGGGAGATGTTCTGCACGTCGAGGATGACCTCGCCGTCCTTGCGGCCGCCCCGGGTCGTTGTTGCAAGCATGGAGGCCTCGGTGTGGTTGTGCGCGTTCATGCGGCCGCCTTGACCAGTGGAAAGCGCTTCGCGTCGATGATCTTCAGCGTGGCGCTCACCGAGCCCGTGCGTCCGTCCTCGAACTTGACCTGGGTTTCGATGAACTGCTCGGCCTTTCCGCCGTAGAGCGCATCGACCAGCACCGCGTACTTGTCCGCGATGAAGCCGCGGCGCACCTTGCGCGTGCGGGTGAGTTCGTCGTCGTCGGGGTCGAGCTCCTTGTGCAGCACCAGGAAGCGGGCGATCTGCGTCTCGCCCATGCCGTCTTCCGCGGCGAGGTCGGCGTTCACCTTGGCGATGCACTCGGCCACCAGCGCGAGCACGTCGGCCTTGCCGGCCAGGTCGACGTAGCCGCCGTAGGCCAGGCCGCGGCGCTCGGCCCAGTTGCCGACGGCCTCGTAGTCGATGTTGATGGCGGCGCAGACTTCGTCGCGGCCGTTGCCGAAGCACACGGCCTCCTTGATCTGCGGGAAGAACTTGAGCTTGTTCTCGATGTAGTTGGGCGCGAAGATCGCGCCGCCCACGAGGCGGCCGACGTCCTTGGCGCGGTCGATGATGCGCAGGTGGCCCTCGCTGTCGAGCACGCCGGCGTCGCCGGTGTGGAAGTAGCCGTTCGCATCCAGCACCTCGGCGGTGGCGTCGGGGCGCTTGTAGTACTCCTTGAGCACAGACACCCCGCGCACCAGCACCTCGCCGTCGTCGGCGATCTTCAGCTCGATGCCCGGCGCGGCCGTGCCCACGGTCTGCAGCTTGACCTTGCCGTCCTGCTGCAGGCACACATAGGCGCAGGTCTCGGTCTGGCCGTAGAACTGCTTCAGGTTCACGCCGATGGAGCGGTAGAAGCGGAACAGGTCGGGCCCGATGGCCGCGCCTGCGGTGTAGGCCACGCGGATGCGGCTCATGCCCAGCACGTTGCGCAGCGGGCCGTAGATCAGCAGGTCGCCCAGGCGGTACATCAGCCGGTCGCCCGTGCTCACCGGTGCGCCGTTGAGGATGTCCGCGCCCACGCGCTGCGCCAGCGCCATGAACTTCGCGTACAGCCAGCGCTTGGGCGCGGCGGCGTCCTCCATTCGGATCGACACGGCCGTGAGCAGCCCCTCGAAGGTGCGCGGCGGACCGAAGTAGTAGCTCGGGCCGATCTCGCGCATGTCGTTCATCACCGTTTCCGACGATTCGGGGCAGTTGAGCGTGAAGCCGCCCACCAGCCACTGCGCCACCGAGAACAGGTGGTCGCCCACCCACGCCATCGGCAGGTAGCTCATGATGTTGTCGCCGGGGCCGAGCCTGTCGGTCTGCACGCCGCCGCGGCCCGCCGCGATGAAGCTCGCGTGCGTCTGGCACACGCCCTTGGGACGGCCGGTGGTGCCGGAGGTGTAGAGGATCACGCCGACGTCGGTGGCTTCGCCGCTGGCCACCGCGCGGTCGTAGTGGCCCACGTTGGACTTGTCGAACTCGCGGCCCAGCGCGCGCAGCTGCTCGTAGCTCATGAGCCCGGGCTGGTCGTAGTGGCGCAGGCCCTTGGGGTCGTCGTAGACGATGTAGCGGATGCCCGGCTGCCCGCCCTGCTGCAGCTCGCGGCATTCGAGCAGCTTGTCGACCTGCTCCTGGTCTTCGACGATCACGAACTCGATGTCGGCGTCCTGCAGCATGAAGACCATCTCGCCGGCCACCGCGTCCTGGTACAGCGGCACGGGCACGCCGCGCAGGCTCTGCGCCGCGACCGCCGACATGTACAGGTGCGGCCGGTTGGCGCCGACGATCGCGAGGTTGTCGAAGGGCTTGAAGCCCAGGCTCGCGAGGCCGCAGGCGATCTCGCGCACTTCCTGCGCCACGGCGCTCCAGCTCCAGGTTTGCCAGATGCCGAGGTCCTTCTCGCGCATGGCGGGGGCCTCGGGCCGGGCCTCGGCGTGCGCGAGCAGCAGACGGGGAAAGGTGGGGGCGGGTGTTTGCACAGTGGGCGGATCGTAGGACTCACTTTGACGCCCGCTTGTCGTTCCAACGACAATCCTAGGGACACTACTCCCCGGAGTTTCCCGATGCCTCACGGCCATCCCACCCACAGCGCGCTCGGCGGTTCGACCATCAGGGACCGGGTGCGCGCAGCCAATGCGGAAGAGCTGGCCGGCATTCCCTGGCTCTCGACCCTCACGCCCGCCGAGCGCCGCCGTGCCGAAGCCGCGCTGGTGGTCGGCGAGGCCGAGCCCGGCGACCTGGTGTGCCGCGTCGGTCGCTCGCCCACCTACTGGTTCGGCGTGGTCGAGGGCCTGCTGAAGATGAGCAACGACAACGCCGACGGCGGTTCCGTCACCTACACCGGCGTGCCGCCCGGCGGCTGGTTCGGCGAGGGCACGGTGATGAAGCGCGAGCCCTACCGCTACAACATCCAGGCGCTGCGGCGCAGCCTCATCGCCGGGCTGCCGACCGAAAGCTTCCACTGGCTGCTCGACCACTCCATCGGCTTCAACCGCTTCGTGATGAACCAGCTCAACGAGCGGCTGGGCCAGTTCATCGCCGCACTCGAGATCGACCGGCTCAACAACCCCGACGCGCGCGTGGCGCGCAACCTCGTGTCGCTCTTCAACCCGGTGCTGTACCCGGGCGTGGGCGAAGTCCTGCGGATCACGCAGCAGGAGCTGGCCTACCTGGTCGGCCTCTCGCGCCAGCGCGTGAACGAGGCGCTCAACGCGCTGTCGGCGCAGGGGCTGATCCGCGTGGAATACGGCGGCCTGCGCGTGCTCGACCTTCCGGGCCTGCGCGCGACCGCCATGTCGAACAGGAAGAGCCAGCCGGCGACAACCCAGGCACAAAGACCATGACCCAACTTTCCGACAAGCTCCAGATCGTGCCCGCGAACGCCGAGGCCGCATTCATCCCGCCCCCGGAGCAGCCCAAGGCCCTTCCCGAAAGCGCCGGCCCCACGCTGGAAGAAGCCATCGCACGCAACGAGGCCCTCACCGAGAAGATCGAGGCGCTCGACGCCGTGCTGGCCAAGCCGCTCAACGAGATCCTCGCCGACCGCGAGAAGGCCGAGGAAGCCGCGCTTGCGTGGGACCGCTTCGGCGCCATGTGGATGCTCTCGCAGCGCGCGATGCGCCGCGTGGCGCTCGACCTCGCAGCGCAGCTCGGCGTGAGCGAGGAAGAGGTGGTGGCGCGTGCCATGGCCAATGCCAACGCGGTGCTCAACGGCGCGGACGAGGTCGACCTGGGCGGCACCATCGCGCCGGCGCAGATGCAGCACATCGCGCGGCATCGGAACTTCCTGAGAAAGCAGTTCCGCTAGAGCCGCCTTCGGTATTCGAGCGGAAGAGTTCCGCGCATCCGGCGGCTACCGGGTCTTGGCGTGGATCATCCCGTCGGTCCACGTCTCTCGCATCCTCGCCAGCAGGTCTTTCGGGATCCGCTGGTCACCGCGTGCCTGGTCCAGCGCCTTTTGCATTCCCTGCGCTATCCGCTGGAGAACGATGGCGGGCTTGGCGACCCCGCACACCTTGCTGCCGAACTGCAGCAGCTCCTCGGTCGTCGGATAGGCCCTGGTGTGGCCTTTGCCGGCGAATAGCTTGAGCGCCAGCGTGCGGTCTTCCAGTTCGGGCCCGCCCTCATAGCGCGTGTACCTGTAGATCGCGGTGGTCACCACGTCGAACATGGGTGCGAGGCGGCAGTCCGCCGTCGAGGTGTACAGCAATCCGTAGTTCTTGAGGTGGCCGTCGCCGTTGCGCACCATGATGCTGAAGGCCACCTGCTCGAAGAAGCGCGCAAGGTTCTCGCCGGGCAGCTGGAGGTACTGCATCAGCTCGGCGATGCGCTGGTAGCTCCCGTGGTACTTCCGGTCGGACTGGATGTCGCGTACCCGGAGGTTCATCAACGCCGCGATGTCCTCGAATCCGATGCGCGACCCGTCCGCCGCGATGTCGAACCGGTCGACCAGGAGCAGTTGCCCGTCGTCCGAGAGATCGAAGGTGGGTGTCTCGATGCCGGCGTGGCTGGCGGCGGTCAGGCACATGAACTCGTTGGCCGACAGGCCCGGATAGGAGGGTGCGGCGGCCTTCACGATGATCGTGGGCACCGGGAGGGTGACCCGGTCCGGCACCATGATCTTCGGCTGCATGCCGGCAATGCCTGCACCCGTGCTCAGATACGCCCGCACCAGCTCGTCGAAGACCTCGGGCGTGTAGCGGGTCTGCAGCAAGGTCTTGCGGTCGATGGTCCGTGGCGCCGCAAGTGGCTGAGCTCCCGGCAGCCGGAAGCCCAGCCGCCCGATACCGTTGGAGCCAACCACCGCGAGCAGGTGCATCGGGGTGAGCTGCTGCTTGGGGAACATCGCACGCAGGCGCAGGTACAGGTCGCCCTCGGGCAGGTTCTGGTCCATGACGGCGAACAGGTCGCCGTCCTGGTATGTAGGCCGGGTCGGCGGCATGAGGAGCGCGACCGCGGGCTGATCCGCACGGCCATCGAGGTATCGGAACTCATAGACCGAGTGCCTGAGCAACTGCCCTGCGGGCGTGCTGGCGATCTCGACGTCGAGCTGCCTGATCTTTTCAGGAAGCATCGCCGTCCTCGTCCTGTGCGAAACGCTCGGTGACTTCCTCCAAAGTCGGCATGCCAAGTCGCTCCAGGCGGATCGTGAGATCCATGGCGCGCAGGATGTCGAAGAGCGAGGCCAGTGTGACGTCTTCCCCGCGTTCCAGACGGTAGAGGACATTGCGCGCGCGGCCCGATCGGGCAGCGATGTCGGTCGCCTTCAGGCGGCCTTCTTTTCGCACGCGCTTGATGGCCTGTCCAAGTTCTGTAGGAAGCCTAATTTTGTCCTGCATACGCCACATTTTGAGGAATAAGAGCAACTTTGTCCATTTAAAAGGACATCTCCAAAGCCGGCGTCGGCTACTGGCAAAGGACCGCGAGGCCATGGCAGCAGGTTCAACCGCGAGTCCCACCTGACTTCTTCGCATCGCCTAAGCTCACGGCTTTGTTTCCTGTCTCACCCCCATCTCCATGTCCACCTCCCACCTCACCCTCATCACCGGCGCCTCGCGCGGCCTGGGCCAGTCCATGGCCGAACAGCTGCTGCAGGCCGGCCACACGGTGATCGGCATTTCGCGCAAGCAGTCGCCCGCGCTGGCCGAAGCGGCCAAGGCCGCCGGCGCCGAACTCACGCAATGGGAGCAGGACCTGTCCGATCCCGTCGCCGCAGCCGAGCGGCTGTCGGCGTGGCTCAGAACCGTCGATGCGCAGCGCTTCGACAGCGTCACGCTCATCAACAACGCCGGGACGGTCGGCAATCCGGCGCCGCTGTCGCGCGCGGTGGAAACCGAGCTGTCGCAGGCGCTGCGCATCGGCCTGGAAGCGCCGATGCTGCTGACGGCGGCGTTCCTCGGCGCCACGCGCGAATGGCGCGGCGCACGCAAGGTGCTGAACATCTCCTCGGGCCTGGGCCGCAACGCCATGGGCAGCCAAGCGCCGTACTGCGCCGCGAAGGCCGGCATGGACCACTTCTCGCGCGCCGTGGCGCTGGAAGAGGCCAATGCGCCGAACGGTGCGCGCATCGTCTCGCTGGCACCCGGCGTGATCGATACCGACATGCAGGTGCAGCTGCGCGGCGCCTCGGCCGAGAAGTTTCCGGACCGCACGCGCTTCGAGAAGATGAAGAACGAAGGCATGCTCGACAGCCCCGCCACCGCGGCGGCCAAGGTGCTGAAGTACCTGGCGCGCGCGGACTTCGGTGCGAAGCCCGTGGCCGACGTGCGCGATCCCGACTGAGCGGAAGGCGAGCGACCTCATGGCAACCGCCCAGGCCATCGATACCGGCGAGTACAAGCTCTTTCCCTCGCCGCGCAACCTGCACCGCATCGTGTTCGAGCACCAGGTGTTCGTGCCGTACCCCTATGCGCTGATCGTGATGAACGAGTTCGGCTTCAAGGGGCGCTACAGCCTGTTCTCGGCCTGCCGCATGAGCGACGGGAAGATGGGGCAGGTGGTGACGTTCGAGGACGTGGCGGACGTGGACGTCTTCAATCGCAAGTTCGTGCCGGACTGAGGCCGCCCGGGGGGCTTTGTTCCCTCTCCCCGAGGGGAGAGGGAGTGCAGCCATCGGGGCGCGGCACATGCCCAAGATGCTGCTTGCTACTGCATCGCAAACCTGTCGCGCTGCGCCTGCGCGCATTCGCCCATCACGCCCAGCGCGCGCTCCACCGTCGGCGTGCCCATCACGAACGGGTTCGCGGCGCCTGCCGGCTGCTGCCGCAGCGCGGCCATCTTGGCCTGCGAGCTGTCGACGTTCGAGTGGTTCGACAGCATCACGTCGATGTTCTGCGCCTTCACGATCGAATCCATGCGCTTGGTGGACGCGATGTAGTTGTCCAGCCGCGGAATGTCCTTGCCGAAGTTGAAGCCCGTGCCGCCCCAGAGCATGGCGCGGTGCTTCCTGCCGTTCTCGCTCACGTCGAACACCGGCGACAGCGTGCCCATGGTGTGGCCCGGCGTGAGATAGAGCGTGACGGTGGTGTCGCCCAGCGTGACGCGGTCGCCGTCCTTCACCGAGATGTCCCGCTTGGGCGGCGCACCCCAGATCGGCGTGGCGAATTCCAGCCTGGTCTCGGTCATCGTCCAGTCGGCATCGCTCATCACCACGCGCGCGCGGTACTTCTGCGCGAGGTAGGGCGCGCCGCCGTAGTGGTCGCCGTGGCCGTGCGTGACGATCACGTACTTGATCTGCGCGGGGTCGAGGCCCAGCTTGCGCATGCCGCCTTCGATGAGCGCGGCCGCTTCCACCTGGTTGTTGAGCGCATCGATGAGGATGATGCCGTCCGAGGTCTTGATGGCCCAGGCGCTGACCCAGTCGGCGCCCACGAAGTAGAGGTTGTCGAAGGCCCTGGCCGGAGGCGGCGCGGGCCTGTTGATGAGCAGGGGCAGGCCCTTGTCGAGCTCTTCCTGGGGCGGGCGCGCGGCGGGAGCGGGCTTGCACAGCGACAACAGCGGCCCGAGGTCGGTGCCCGCGGCCCTGGTGGCTGCCGCGACGTGCGCGGCGACGGTGGCATCCGAAGGTTTCTGCGCGGCAGGTGTCTGCGCGCAGCCCTGGAAGAGGGCGACGGCCGCCGCGAGGGCGGCCGTCTTCAATGGAAGCGAAGGAACCATCGGTGTCTCCATGCCGTCGTTGCGGCCTGTTCGGGAGACACCATTCTGCGACGCGAAGGCTTATTCGATTGTCGCGCCCGAGGCTTGCACGATGCCCTTCCACTTCTCGTAGTCGGTCTTCAGCAGCGCGCCGAACTGCTCGGGCGTCATGCTCTGCGGCTCGGCGCCCTGGGCGATGATGGCCGCCTTCATCTCGGGCGTGGCCAGCAGCTTGTTGACTTCGGCGTTCAGCGTGGTCACCACTTCCTTCGGCGTGCCGGCGGGCACGAAGAGGCCGTACCAGGTGCTCACGTCGAAGTCCTTGTAGCCAAGCTCGGCCACGGTGGGCGTCTCGGGCAGCGAGGTGCTGCGTCTGGCCGAGGTCACGGCCAGCGGACGCAGCTTGCCGGCCTTGATCTGCGCCATGGCCGAGGGCACCGACGACACCATCAGGTCGACGTTGCCCGCGAGCACGTCCATCATGGCCGCGTTGGAGCCCTTGTAGGGCACGTGGCGCATCTTGATCTTGGCGGCGCTGTTGAATATCTCGCCGGCCAGGTGGATGGTGGTGCCGTTGCCGGGCGAGCCGTAGGTGACGGTGTCGGGCGCGGCGCGCGCGGCCTTCACCACGTCGTCGAGCGTCTTGAACTTGGAGTTGGCCTGCGTGACGATCACCACCGGCGTGTAGGCCACGTGGGCCACGGCCGTGAAGTCCTTCACCGGGCTGTAGCTCAGGTTCTTGTAGAGCCAGGGCGCCACGACCATGTTGTCCTTCTGGCCCATCACGATGTCGTAGCCGGTGGGCGCGGCGCGCGCGGCCTCGGCGATGCCGATGGTGCCGCCGGCGCCCGCGCGGTTGTCGGGAACCACGGTCCAGTGCTTGGCCTCGGTGAGCTTCTGGGCCACCAGGCGCGCCAGGATGTCGGTGCCGCCGCCGGGCGGGAAGGGCACGATCATGCGCACGGGCTTGTTGGGATAGGCGGTGGCCTGTGCGTGGGCGGTGGCCGTGAAGGCCAGGGGGAGTGCCAGCGAAAGGGCCGTCGATGCGGCCAGCTTGCCGAAGTGTCTGCGGATCATGGGTTGTCTCTTTGTCGAAGTAGATGGGGTTGCAGCCGTTGCCCGTGCCGTCACTGCACCTGGGGTGCAGTGTGCCGGAAGCCGCGTAAGAAGGATTTCTTCATTCGCGATGGGGCACGTATCGACTCGCGGGGCCCCCATTTTCCGATGCCTTGACAGGCCCCTCTCCGACGCAAATACTGCACCGCATGGTTGAGTATTTTTGGCTCGCCCGGCGCCGCTCGATGCCGTGGCGGGCCTTGCAGGAGACTCGCATGCTCGGAAACATCAACGCAGTGGCCAACCTCGCGGTGAAGGATCTCGCCGTGGCCCGCCGCTTCTACGAGGACACGCTGGGCCTGGCCCAGGTCGATGAGGAGGGCGACGAGGTCGTCGTCTACCGCAGCGGCAACACGCGCATCAACGTGTATCGCTCGCAGTTCGCGGGCACCAACCAGGCGACGGCCGTGACGTGGTCGGTCGACGGCGACATCGAGCGGGTCGTGGAGGCTTTGAAGTCGCGGGGCGTGCGCTTCGAGCACTACGACATGCCTCATGCGAAGCTGGTGGGCGACCTCCATGTCATGGGCGACATGAAGGTCGCGTGGTTCAAGGACCCTGACGGGAACATCCTGAACCTGATCAACGACTGATCGACGGTCGATCAGCCGAAGTTCTTGGCGGCGAAGTCCCAGTTGACCAGCTTGGCCAGGAAGG